>CAYUZM010000284.1:0-7030 GCA_964449665.1 uncultured Solibacteraceae bacterium | reverse complement strand
AGCCGTGCTGGATATGAAAGAGGCACAAGGCGAGACGCGAGCAAAAATTGAGGAGCTTCGAAACCTCGTCAACAGCGTGAAGGACTCAACAGCCGAGAACAGCAAAAAGCTCTCCGAAATAGAGGGCCTGGTCCGGACGCTCGACAAGAAATTCTATGCAGCTGCAATCTTGATCGGGGTCCTCGCGACGATCCTTTCTCTGGCCGGTGGGCAGATCCTCAGCAACCTCTTTCGCTAGGATGCAGTCGAAATCGGATGCACTTTGCCACGCGTAATGACGAAGCCGTGCTTCACTTTCTCGGCTTTCCTCAAATCGCCGAAATCGACCTCGGGCGCTAGTTCGCTGAACGAATCGACGATAAGGGCGCGGGCGGCGTCCTCATCCTCGGCAAGTGCCGAAAGTGACATCGGTACTAGTTCACCGCTTTCGTCTTTGGAATGAATTTCGACGTAGTAGAGATTGAGAGATGGGGTGGGCATCAACTACAGTTTAGCGAGTGGATAAAGAGATCGGGCCGAAGCTGCTTCCGCAACCCCGGCCCTTGTTTCTGCCCGCTGTCCGCTGAGATCAACCGGGCAAACTCAAACTGCGAATGGTCTACCGTGGCAGGAGCGCCGAAACCTTACTCAGCACCGTCCCCGCAGGCGGGGCGAGGTGCTCGCGGTTCGCGACAATGGGCGGCGTGAAATTCAGATCCTGCGGCGTAAGGAACTTGCCCGGTTTCCGCTGCCGTAGGATCTTGAAGCCCTCCACCATCACGCGCTCCAGGTAGCCGCTCACCGCGAGCGCCACATAGAAGTTGCCGGTCACCAAGCTGGACGCAAGCCCTGTGCCTGCGCCTACAAGAATGGAGCGCATGAACGTCGCGGGCTTGAAGCCTTCGTACGGTGCGTCTTTCACTGCGCCTCCAAGGGCAGTGAGCAGCCCCGCAATCACGCCCGCGGTCAAATTGATGTGCCACGTCTGGGCAATCTCTTCGCAGCTTCGAAGCCGGAAGGCGTCTTGAGGGTTGTATTGCATCGTGACTATCGCCTGGTGCGGCGCGAGGGCCGCTCTTCCTCGTCGGGCTCATCATCCAGGAGATCGAGCGCTTCGCCGATGGCTTCGGCCATCTCAGTTCGCGTGCTGGTCGGGGTGTACACCTCCTCCAGGATTTCGCGGACGGTGGAAACGGCCGGCTGCGGAACCTCCTGCGTGGCTTCGGTGTGAGGGTTCCACCGGAACCAGCTCGACAGGCCGGTCTTCTTCTTCGGGTAGTAGAGGAAGTGCTCACGCCCGGTCTGATCGCTGAGGCGTCTCACCTTCTCGCGGGCCGCGTCGATGTCCTTTGCCTGGAATTTGCGGCCCGCCTTGTCGGGATCGGTTGTAACGTAGAACGTCGCCATGTTGGGCTCCCTTCGTTCCTACTCTTCGTCGTCGCCCGACTCGTCGTCTTCGTCGTCGGCGGTTTCATCGTCTTCGTCGTCGTACTCTTCGAGTGCTTCGAGAGCCTCGCTTACGGCGTTGGCGAGTTCGGTGCGGGTTGCCTGGGGAGTGAACGCATCGCTGAGAATTTCTCTCACGCGGCTGATGTCTTCGAGGGCCTCATCGAGTTCGGCCTGAAGTTCGTTCTTTGCGCTGAGCTGTGTTTTGCCTGTCATGTTGGCTCCTTTCTGACCCAGCGTAGGGTGAGGAGTCAGCTTGCGGGAGAGAGAACATCAGCGGGTGATTTTGTTTCGGAGGCCGAATGTGCGGCTCTTCGTTTCCTTGCGCGGAGTCCGATTCGCAAGAGTTCCCTGAACTCCTTTCGCTGATAGGTTCCCCAGCTCTCGTACTCGGGCTTGATCAGCACAGCGATGCGGTGATAGGACATTCCGGCCTGGCGCATCTCCTTGGCCTGGTCGAGGTGTTTCGCGGGGCGTCGTCCACGGCTGACAGGGATGCGGCGGCGGAGTTCGGCGAAGAGCGACTCGCGGAACTGTCGCGGGTTGGTCCGCATTTCGTCTTCATGCCGGGCGGCAAGAATGGCGTGAACGAGGTCGACGGTCTCGGCGATCCGCGGGCGGCCGTCCTCGCCGGAGACGCCGGTGGGGCCCGTGCCAAAAGGTACTGTTTCTGGCAGGGCTTTTTGGGCTTCCAGAGTCTCTTTGTTTGCCGCCTCGTTTCGCATGACTTTGCTACAGGGTTTTGGAAGGCCCTTCGGTCTCCAACAATTCGAGGTATCGATTCCGGACCGTTGAGAGGGGCATCTCAAAGATGAGGCCCATTTCCCGCCAGCTCTTCCCTTCTTTGCGAAGTTTCAGGGCGAGGTCGCGTGAGAAGATCACACGCGGCCGGCCAATGGGACGGCCCGAGCGCGTCCCGGCTTTCCTTGCGTGATCCATCCCCAGCTTTACGCGCTCGGCGATGAGATCGCGCTCCAGTTGGGCGATGGCGCCGATCATCGCGAACATCGCGCGGCCCATCGGCGTGCCGGGGTCGATGGCCGCCCGGTGGGATACGAACCCGATGCCAAGGGCCTGGAACTCGGCGAGCGCGTCCACCAGGTGCTTTGTGGATCGCGCGAAGCGGTCGAAGCGCCAGACCAGGACGGCATCGAATTCGCCGCGCCTGGCGGCTTCCATGAGGTCGCGGAGACCAGGCCGGGATTCGCGCCCGCCGCTGATGCGGTCGGAGTAGACGGCGGCGATAGACCAGCCGCGTTGCTCGGCGAGTTGGCGGAGCGGCTCCTCCTGAAGCTCGGGACGCTGGGAGAAGTCGGCCTGGCCGTCGATGCTGATGCGTTTGGCAGTGGAGACCCGGAGGTAGAGGGCGGCGCGCCTCATGCGGCAACGCTCCCGAGTACCTCACGTGTACCCGACTGGCGCTGGAATCGAGTCCTCTTGCGGATTGAGCGGAACTCAAAACCAGCAACTTGCCTGTTCTCAAGGGGTGATGGACGTTCGAGTCCCGCCCGGCTCACCAGTTATTGAATTGTCCATTCCGGACAGCCAGAAATCCCCAGATCACAGGCCACCAAACGGGCGATCCAAGTCATCGCGACTGGCTGGGTCCGTCCGCCCGCGCAATCGTGATGCATTAAGGTCAGGCTCTGCGCAAACCAGGCATGAAAACAACGGTGCTCGTGCTGGCGACCATGGGCTTGGCGGGATGCTCGGCGGCACAGCAAAGAATCAGCGAACTCCGTGGCGAATTGGCCGGGACCGTGCACAACGATCCGGACGGCTTCCAGGTGAACGTTCCCCGCGGGTGGAACGTGCAGAAGCTTGGAAATGGCCAGGTGGCGGTGGTATCGGGCGATCGCAAATCGTACGTCGTGGTTGCGCCCGTGGTGGGCGAGTTGCGCGATTGCGGATCGTTGCTACGCCATACGATGTCCAACGGTTGGGGAGCCTTTCCTGGCGCGGCGGATGTGAATGTCGCGGAACAGGGGAGAGGGTCGGCCGTGGCCCGCTTCAAGTCGCATGGCGGCCGCATGCGTGGCGCGGTAATGTGCGCCGCCGCAAGTGCGAAGTCGGCGATGCTGTTCGGATTTGCCGCTCCCGTGGACGAGTTCGCCTCCAGCACGGGGAAACTCGTCGCGGTGCTGCGCAGCTTCACCTACTCCGCCCGGGAAGGATCTGGAAATGGCAAGCGGAAGGCTGAGGGACCGGCCGAACCTGCAATGGAGAGTTGGCGCGATCCGGCCGAGGGTGCGTTTACAGTCTCAAAACCGGCAGGCTGGCGCGCCGAGGGTGGAGTACGAAGGCTGAGCAACCTGGATGTGCGGACGGGGTTTCGCTTCGTGAGCCCGGACAATGCGTCGGTCATCTGGGTGGGCGAGACCAGGCTCGGCACTTGCATGGTGCCGGGACCGCAGACGATGCAGGTTCCGGGAACGGGCGGCTACGGTGGCTGGTGCCCCTATCAAACGGGAACGCAACTTGCCGAGAGCCACATCAACCAAGCGCTGGTGGGGGATCTGGGGCTCAGCGGCGTACAAATCACCGGGCGCAGAGACCGGACCGATCTGACGGCGGAGGCCGATCGCATGCCGCGCACAGTGGGACTCCAAGGCGTTCGTAATGCCTTCGGCGAAGTTGACTTCACGGCATCGCGCGGCAGCATGAGCGTCGTGGGCCGGGTAGCAGGAAATACGCAATTTATGGCCAGTGTAGACGCAAATCTCCTGGCTGGGAGTCTCCAGCGGGACCTCAGCGGCTACGTCGCCGCCCGAGGTAACGAAGCATTGGTTGGGGCAATGATGTCTCGTGTGCTGGGTTCGTTGCAGTGGAATGTACAATGGGTGATGGCCAACCGCCAGGCCGCCAGCCGCGACGCACACGCAACGATGAACTATTTGCGTGGGCAGGCCGAATTGGGCCAGAAAATGTTCGAGCAAAGGATGGCGTCCGCGGACCGGCGTGCCGAGGCGGTGGGCGACCTGTTGAGCGGAACTGTACGCTTACAGGACGCGCAGGGCAACCGCTACCAAGCCAAAGCCGGCAGCAACTACTACTACGCAGTGGAGCAGGGACTGGCAGCGGAAAGCGATCCGAATCGTGCGGTAGTGGGAACCGAACAGTGGGCTCCGTTGCACAACGGCACGGTAGATCTGCGTCCACTGGAACTCGTTCGCTAACGATCTGGCAATTTGTGCTCCGGAGAATCGCTGGCCTTCGCGTGGCGGTTGCCTTCAACGGGCTCACGCCCTCCAGTCCCTCAGTTGTGCATTAGGCGAGGGCACCTCCCGTGAGGCAGGCGGGCAAGGCACTGGTTCCTAGTCAATCATCCCCAGCATGACCAGCCCACGGGCTTGGCGGCGCAAGATGCGGGCATCCCAAAGTGGCGTGCGGACAGCGAACCTTCGACAGGGCAACGTGGAAGAGACAATGTGTTCCCGGCGCCGTCCAATTGTGGGAATCGGGTAGCATTGAGGAATAGGTTTATCGCTTGCCGCACGAATAGCGGGACGCGTCTCCCACGGCATCATCCCAACGTCTCGAGGACTCAGCATGAAAGTTTTCACGCAGCCGCGCGAACAGGCGCGCCGCTCACGGCGGATTCTGATCGTCGCGCTGGCCACATGCGGCTTGCTTATCGCGGCCTGCACAAAAGAAGAACGAAAGGATGGGCAAGCCAAGCGGGCGGCCGCGGCACCGGTGCGCGTGTCGATGGTGGAACGGAAAGATGTACCGTTTGAGGTGCGTGCCGTCGGTAATGCCGAGGCGTTCTCGATTGTGGCGATCAAATCTCGAGTGGCGGGCCAGATAGTCCAGGTACGCGTTCGCGAAGGTGAAGAGGTAAAGGCCGGCGCCCTGCTATTCGAGCTTGATCCGAAGCCGTTTATCGAGCGACTGCGTGCGGCAGAGGCGGCACTGGCGCGAGATCAGGCCGCAGAAAAACAATCGCAAGCCGAAATACAGCGGGCAACGGCGCAAGCCGCGCAAGCGCGCGCGCAATGGGAACGGTATCAGAAGCTTTTGAAGGAAGGGATCGCCGCGCAACAGCAGGCCGAAGAGATCCGGTCGGCTTCGCTTTCCGCGGAAGCCCAGCTTAATGTCACCAAGGCGGCGCTTGAAAGCGTTCGCGCCGCGATTCGTGCGGGCGAGGCACAGGTGGCCGAGGCCAAGCTGGATTTGAGCTACACGAAACTCGACGCGCCGGTGGGTGGCACGGCCGGATTTATACAAACGCGGACTGGCAATCTTGTCAAAGAGAATGACACCACGGCGCTCATGACCATCGCGCAGCATTCTCCGATGTATGTCTCTTTCGCGGTTCCCGAGCAGCACTTAAATGAAATTCGAAAGTACTCTGCAGGCGGGCGAAAACTTGTGGTGGACGTGTTGGACGAGGGCGGCGCGGTCACCGCTCACGGAGCTCTGGATGTGATGGACAACACCGTTGATTCGACGACGGGAACCATCAAATTGAAAGCACTGTTTCCGAATAAAGACCGGCGCCTGTGGCCGGGACAGTTCGTTACAGTACGGATGATGCTGCGCGTCGATGCGGGTGCGCTGACGGTTCCGAATAACGCCGTGCAGGCGGGCCCGGACGGCCGGTATGTGTGGGTCGTGCGCGGCGACAAGACAGCGGAACTTCGTCCCGTAACGGTCCTACGAACCCACGAAGAGTTCACTGTGCTTGGTGGGGGCATCCGGGAAGGTGAGACCGTGATCGTCTCCGGGCAACTGCGGGTCGCCCCCAACGCGCCGGTGCGGGTGACGCCATGAGATTCACCGACTTCTTCATCGAGCGCCCAGTCGCAACCACGCTACTCATGTCAGCGCTGCTGATCTTTGGCCTGTTTGCGTACGGAGTGTTGCCGGTAAGCGACCTGCCACCGGTGGAGTATCCCACGATCGCCGTGCAAGCAGGTCTGCCGGGGGCAAGCCCGGAGACCATGGCGGCGACGGTGGCGACGCCTCTCGAACGGCAGTTCTCAACCATTGCGGGCATTGACAATATGTCCTCAACCAGCGCGCTCGGACGAACAACGATCACATTGCAATTCGTGTTGGAGCGCGATATCGACGCCGCCGCGCAGGACGTGCAGGCGGCAATTTCCCGTGCCATGCGTTCCCTGCCCCAGGACCTGCCCGCGCCCCCGTCCTACAACAAGGTAAACCCGGGCGACCAGCCCATCCTGTTCATGCAACTGCGGTCAGACCCCCTGGGCGCCTCCGAGCTGCGCATCATCGAGTCGTTGGCCCTGCGGCGGGAGGTGCGGCTCATCCAGAAGGCCGGCACCCCCGGGGCGCGCTGGGCCACCTCGCTGGCCACCCGCACGCTGCACCTCCCCGGTGACGCGGCCCCACCACCTCTGGTGGCGCTCCACGATTCCCACGGCGAGGCCCGCCAGGTGGAGGTGCTGCGCGACGAGCTCACGCGGCTGTTCGCCGCGGACCCCACGCTGGAGCCTCGGGACGTGGTGGTGGTGTGTCCACAGCCGGAGCGTTTCGCCCCGCTGCTCGATTCAGCGTTCGCCCCAGGAGTCAGAGGCGCGTCGCATCCCGGACGGTCACTGCGCGTCCACACCGTCGGCCTCAACCCGCCCAATCCCCT
>CAYUZM010000283.1:0-7030 GCA_964449665.1 uncultured Solibacteraceae bacterium | reverse complement strand
AGGCGGTGGTCGACTACGCCCTTCACGATCTCATGGGCAAAGCCTTGGGCGTGCAGATACCCGAGCGCGCTGAGCAGGGGCGCGAGCATGTCGCGCGTTTCCGCCGGAGTGAGAGGCCGTTCGGCGAGGAGGTCGCCGAGGTTGTCGTCGGTTGGCTCGGTGACGAGGTAGGCGGCGTGCGCGCCCTCGAGATTGGCGGCGCCTTGGGCATGGATGGCGACGAGAGCCGGGTGCGAGAGGCGTGCGGATTTTGCCCACGTTTCCTGCAGCGCGGCGGTGGACTCGGCCGTGCCGGAGACGATTTTGATGATCGCGGGGCGGTCCTGAAACCGGGTTTCGAACAACGCGCCGTGACGGTCTCCGTTGATGCAACGTCCCAGGGGGAATTTTCCGTCGAACAACTGCCCTTCCGACTGCTTCCAAAATGCAAAATCAAATGACATGGCTAGGGTGCGCCTCCGAATAATTACCATTGTAGGGGGGCGAGTGGCCGGGGAAGGACGTGAGCCGGCGACGGTCCCCGCGATTGGGTACGCGATTGAGCAAAAGGAGCACTTGGAGATGAAACCAAAGAACACGATCTGCTTATGGTTCGAGAAGGACGCGCATGAGGCGGCGCGTTTTTATGCCGCCACGTTTCCGGATAGCAAGGTGAAGGCGGTTCATAAAGCGCCCAGCGATTTCCCGAGCGGCAAGAAGGGCGATGAACTCACGGTCGAGTTCACGGTGATGGGGATTCCTTGTTTGGGACTCAACGGCGGACCGGCGTTCAAACAGACGGAGGCGTTTTCATTTCAGGTCGCCACGGAGGATCAGGAAGAGACGGACCGGTACTGGAACGCCATTGTCGGCAATGGCGGCGCGGAAAGCCAGTGCGGGTGGTGCCGGGACCGGTGGGGGCTGTCGTGGCAGATCACGCCGCGCGCGCTCACTGAGGCGATGGCGGCCGGCGGCGAGGAGGCCAAGCGGGCGTTCGAGGCGATGATGACGATGCGGAAGATCGACGTGGCGGCGATTGAGGCGGCGCGGCGAGGATGAGGCGCGGGCGGGGTTGAGAAGCGGCGAGTGACGTGGGGCGCTAGGCGGCCGTGCGATATCGAAGGTAGACCCAGCCATTGGCGAAGCGGCGCTCGTCCAGGAGTTCCAGCTTCAAGGCTACGCCGGATGGCAGGACTCGAATGCCGCCGCCGAGCAGGGCGGGCACGACGAGCAGATGAATCTCGTCGACGAGCCCGGCCCGGATCGCCTCGGCGGCGAGGGTGGGACCGCCGACCGTCAGATCGCGCGACGCTTGGGCCTTCCATTCGCGAACCGCCCGCGGTTCGAATTCCCGCTCGATGCGCGTCTTCGGTGTGGAGACGGTGTCGCGCGATCGGGAATAGACGATCTTGCCGGCCGCCAGCCAGATGCGCGCAAATTCCAGAATGCCCGGCCGCGGGTACGGAATGAGGTCCGGTGTCTGCCATACCGACATCGTCTCGTACGTCTTGCGTCCATAGAGATAGGCGCCGATGGGGCGCACCAGAGCGGTGATGAAGGCAAAGACCTCCTCGCCGGGCTCCGACCATTCGAAGCTGCCGCCATCGGCGATGTAGCCATCCAGCGACGCCGGCGTGAAGTAGATCAACTTGGCCATAGTGTGGACTTCCACAGCGTAGCAGTGCGGAAGCTCGATGGCGTGCGGCGTTGTCCTCTCACTATCAGGCGGACATGAGTTCCGAAGTGGTATTTTCCCTGTGTGAAGGAAGCGCCGCGCCTGCTCGTTGATCGCGCGTGTTGGAATGGGCGAGCGGGGCGGTCTCGCAACATGCAATGAAAGCGAAGATCCTAAGATTCGGTGGCGCCGTTGCGCGCGATCCCGCGATTGAGGCGTGGATGAGTGAGCATGCCGGCGCATTGGGAGCCATCGCGCGGCAGTGGTTCGAGAGAATGCGAAATTGCGGAGACGAAGTTCGGGAACTCTTGCATGACGGTTGTCCGGTTGCCTGTCTGGGCGATGCGCCGTTCGGATACGTCAATGTCTTCACATCGCACGTCAACGTGGGGTTCTTTCACGGCGCGTCGCTGCCCGATCCGGCGGGTCTGCTGCAAGGCACGGGTAAGTTCATGCGCCATGTGAAGCTGCGGCCGGGAACGGGCGCGGACGCCGCGGCCCTCGACCGGCTGATCGATTTGGCGTACGCGGACGTCAAATCGCGCGTTGAGCACGGATAGCTCTGCGGAAAGGCCAGGGAGGCGGGGCGGACGGCGGTTCATTGAGCATCGGCCGATCGCTCATCCCTTCACGGCCCGGCTGAACGTGTGCGCGTAGGTTTGCGCTCCCATGACGTCTCGGAGGCGGAAGTGGAGGAAGGCCTCCTTGCCTTTGCGCTCGGTTTCCACTTCGAGGAAGCCGCCTTTGACTCGGTGGAAGCGGTGGTAGTTTTTGTCTTCGCCGGGCGAGCCGGCGGCGTGGGAATCGCTGGCGGCGCCGACGGAGAATTCGTTGGTTCCGGTTTCGGGATGGACGGAGTGGTATTGCCAGTGGCGGTCGCCGTTGATGTTGACGAAGTTGTCGCCCAGGGTCGCCTTCGCCCATTCGCGGAACTGGCGGCCTTCCCAGGCGAAGACCTTGTTGGAGTGATTGTCGGCCTTGTTGGGGCGGTCGGGGCCGACGATGGGGGTGGGTGAAACGAGGATGCGCCAGTCGGCGGTCGATTCGGCCATGGACTTCATGAGCCACTGCTTTTGCTGGACGCCCCAGATGGATTTTTCGGGGCCATCGGGCATGTTGTTGGGGGAGCGGTAGTCGCGTCCTTCGACGAACCAGACTTGCAGCGTGCGTCCCCAGCGAAAGCTGCGGTAGGTGCTGGGACCCATGGGGACCTGCTGGCGGAAGATGCGCAGGCCGTCGTCGAAGGTGAAGCGGTATTCGGGGCCGAGCGGGCGTTCGCGCCAGACGTCGTCGGTCATGGTGTCGTGGTCGTCTTTGAGGTAGTAGCCGGGGACGTGGAGGAGCATGTCGCGGTGGCGGGGGAAGCTGAACATGCGGTCCCAGTGGTAGCGGGCGATGCCGGTGGAGGTGGCGCGGGGGTCGTCGGAGTCGTAGTAGACGATGTCGCCGGCGGAGATGTAGAAGCGCGGGTTGAGGGCGGCCATGGAGTTGTAGATGTGGAAGCCGTCGGCGTGGTCGAGTTCGGAGTACTTCTGGCAGGTGGTCATGCAGAAGCGGAAGCCGGTGGAGGCGTTGGGCGGGAGCGCGGTGCGGAAGCGGCCAATGACGGGGGCGTGGAGTTTGCCATCGGGCGAGGCGGATTCGGCGGAGTAGAAGTATTCGGTATCGGGGCGCAGGCCGCCGAGGGAGAACTGGTGCGAGAAATCGCGATCGGCGGAGACGTCGGCCCAGCCGGTGTCGCGGGCGCCGCTGAGGTTTTCCTGGGTGGAGTAGCGCAGGCGGAGTTTGCCGGGGGCGCCGGGCGTGGAGCCTTCGAGTTCGCGCGTGGAGCGGTTGGCGGCGAAGGGTTGGGGCCGGCCGCGGCGGCGTTCGCCGTCCGATTGGCGCTCGGCGCGTTCGGTGAGGCGCATCCAGGCGATGGCCGTGGTGGGCGATACTTCACCGATTTTGAGGCCGGTGGCCTGGCGGGAGCCGGGATCGATGGCGGCCGCGGCCGAAGGCGCCAGCGTGTGGAGCGCGGTGGTGAGCGCGGACGAGGAGGCGGCCGCGGATGAGACCGCGGAGAGAAATTGGCGGCGCAGCATGGGGCGAGTATACCCGAGGCGGCGCCGAGGGATGGCCGTGCGTGGGCTTGCCGCGATTGGGCGGCTGCGAGCCGCACGCGGCGATGGTCCGGACGCGATTCGCTCGCAGTGATTGTCCGGCCGCGATTCGCGCGCGGCGATGAACCGGACGCGATGCACGCGCGCCGATTAGCCGGCGGCGAGAATGTAGCTGTAGACGATGCGCTCCCAGAGCGTGAGCGGACCTTGCGTGTCGTGCGCGCCGCGCGTGGCTTCCAGGTAGTGCACAAATCGCGAGGCGCGATACGGCAACGCGGCCGTATAATCATTCGCCTGCGTTGCCAGGACAAGCCCGAGAAGCAGAACGGCGGCGGAGCGGGAGATAAGGCGTGTCATGGAATTCTTTCCGTTCTGTCTAGGAAGACGAACGAGAGGGCCCGGAAGTTTGCCCCAATCCGCATCTTTACCGAACATTTACCGAAGCGGGAATTCGTTTCACAAAAGCTGTGGCGGCGTGAGCCGGATGGGCACGCCCTTTCGCGTACTATGAACACCATGAGCCATCGACCAGCGAATGACGAAGCGGCGGAATATTTCTGGAACTATATCGATCAGGTTCCCGGCGACGACGTAGTGGCGGCGCTGGCGGCGCAGACCGAGGCCTTTGCGGCGATGATGGAGCGCGTGAGCGAAGAAACGTCGCATCACCGCTATGAGCCGGGCAAGTGGAGCGTGCGCGAGGCGTTGGGCCACGTGAACGATACCGAGCGCGTGTTTGCCTATCGCGCCTTGTGGTTCGCGCGCGGCCTGAGCGGGCCGCTGCCTTCGATGGATCAGGACGTGTGCGTGGCGCATGGCGGCAGTGAAGCCGTGCCGATGGCGCAACTGGCGGCCGAGTTTCGCGCCGTGCGCGCGGCCACGATGGCGATGGTGCACGCGCTGCCCGCCGAGGCGTGGGACCGGCGCGGGGAATCGGGACGGAGCGCCACCTCGAGCGGGAGCATGTTGTCGGTGCGCGGTGCGCTCTGGATCATTTGCGGGCACGCGGAGCATCACACGCGCCTGTTCCGGGATCGCTACGGGCTGCGCTAATGAAGATATTTTGATCCGATTATCCCCTTGACCTTGCATGCCGGGTGCCGTATCGTAAGCGGCGCCAATCTGGCACATCGAGAGGGGATTATGAGAAAACTGCCGTTTCTGCTGCTGCTCACTGCTGGCGCGAGCCTTGCCCAGCAAACCAAACCCATTGTTGCGGTTTCCACGTTCTATGACGTCGACGACGCGAACAACCGCGCGTTCGTCGAGTTCTCGAAGAACACGACCAAGAAGCTGGTGGAAGCCTTGATGAAAGAGGATCCGGCGATCCGAACGGCGACGCTCAGCGTGCGGATGTACGGAGGAAATCCCGAGCCGGAAGGGCGATACCGTTTCGTCATCATCCGCGACGGCTTCGCCATTGGGAACCCTGAGCGGTTGGCCGCACTCGCGCCCAAAGCGATCGGCATGAGCTATGACGATTACCTGAAAAAAGGCACCTCGCTGCGGAAGACGACGGGCTCGTCGCTGCGGCAGCGCATGGCCTCGACGAGCGCCGACAAGCCGGTGGTGCTAGCCGAGAACGACATCATCCGGACGGACCTGATGAAGATCATGCCCGACCGCGCGGGCGACTACTACACCTTTGAACGCGACGACTGGCAGCCGATGCATGCCGAGCGGGTGAAATCAGGAGCCATCAAGAGTTGGAGCCTGTGGACGTTCCGGTCGCCCGCGGGCGCATCGCGTCCCTACGATGCGGTCACTACGGCGGTGTATAAGGACCTTGACGCGGCGATGGCCAACCCAGGCTACGGGGCAATCTTCGCCAGAATTTTTCCGAACCGGAACTACGCCGCGGTTGCCGATCGTGGCCGGACCGTGCGAACCATCGTGCGATCCGACTTGTGGCGCGTGATTTGGTCCGCCTCGCGGCCATAGCATTGCGGCCGTAGCGTCTTGGGGGCCGTATGGAAGCAAGCGCGGCCCCTCTTGCATGATGGCTGGGGCTTCGCTGCGCGCATCCCGCGCCATTTCCCATTCCGGCCAGCCACTAAGCGGCCAAGGTGAATGAGGCCGTGCCGGCGGCGGGCGGCGTGGGAGCGATGAGGCGGAAGCGGCGGAGCGAAGCGCCCCATATGGGCGTGAGGCGTGCGTCCGTAATCGCAATTTCGTCCAGTTCGAATTTGTAAGTTTCGGGGTAAGTGAGGGTCAGCGCGCCGAGCGCGACTTTACCCGGCCCAACGGCGCGCGGCTGGAGCGGCGTGATGAAGTTCCATTCGAGCGAACGCGCGGTGCCGAGCCGCCAGTTGTCCGTGAGGACGACGCGCGGCAGTTCGCGGTGGAGCGCGATCGAGCGTTGGAATTTGAGAACCGAGGCCGATTCGGGCCAGGCGGCGGCGATGTCGAGTTCCAGTTGCGCGAGCGCGGGCGTGCGGGTGGCGCGTACCTCGCGCGCCTCGAACTGGCGGCCGGCGGACTGCATGACACCGTTGATCGTGGGCAGGTTGTGATACGCCGACTGCATGGTCCAGATGTCATAGCGCGATGAGGAGAAAGTCTTCGCCGTGTAGGTCTCCACGCCAGCGTCTACCAGTATGGGCGCGCCGTTGTGGAAGACAAGGAAGTTACCGACGTCGTTATGGTTGTGGCTCTCGGCGTTGTGGCCGGCTTGCCGGCGAGGAACAGGCCGTTGGCCGAACCCTGCTGGTGGCGCGCGGTGAGTACGCCGATGCCGGGCATCCAGGCATCGAGAGGGAACGCGGCGCGGGCGTTGCCGGCCGCGGCACGCCGGAGTTCGGCGAGATTAAAGAGCGAATCAAGCTGGCGGGCGAGGGAGCCGGCGTCTGCCTTCGGCGTGCCTTCGAGCGAGGCGGCGTAGGCGCCATGAGCCATCAGCACGGGGTCGCCGATGCGGCGGCCATAGCGGTGAATGAGGTCGCCGCCCGCGCGAATGCGCGCCGAGGCGTCGGCGAAGTTGACGTACCAGTCGCGGTCGATGTGCGCGCGGTAGATGTAGCGGCCGATCTCCTGCACGAGCGGAAGTTTGAAGTGGTCGAGTTTCCCGGCCGTGGAGCGGTGGAGTAAGTCGAGGCACTCAAAGAGCGAGGCGCCGGCGCGGCCCCAATAGGAAGGGCCTTCGTCGCAGCCGCCGTCGGGCGCATAGCCGTCGAGGAAACGGTCGAGGCAGGTGAGGATCTTGTGGACGGCGCGGGGGCGGCGCGCTGCGGTTTCGAACAGAAGCGCCGAGGGGAGCCAGTCGGAGCAGACCAAG
>CAYUZM010000282.1:0-7043 GCA_964449665.1 uncultured Solibacteraceae bacterium | reverse complement strand
ATGGTTCAGTGCGCATTTCCCGGCGCGTGGGCTCGCCGGCATCGGATACGCCGTCCATTCCACGCGATCGGGCTCGGAGGCCAGCAGAAACCGGTTCGGCTCCAGTTTCCACCACGGCATATTCTCCATCACGTTCCGCACAATCGTCATCTGCTTCGACCCCGGATACTCCAGATACTCATGCCACGGCTGCGCCACGCCCGTGTTGGCATGATCCAGCGGAACCGCCGCCGTCCGCGACCAATACCAGATGCCATGCGCGCCATACGTCACCCCCGCCGGCGGTCCCGCCAACAGGCTGTACCAAACCGCGCGCCGCACATTGTCGGCCCCAATCATCTTTCCATCGCGATAGCTCAAATGTCCTTCGTAGTTCGGCTCCGTGTCCACCACCGGTTTCGCCGGAGTCATTTTCCAACCCGATGCCGTCCCCTTCGTCGCATTCCACTCCCACTTCGCCTGGTCGTTCCCATGCCCGGTCTGGTAGTTGTAAAAGTCCAGCCAGTATTCGTCTTTGAAATGCGTCCACGGATCGCGCATTCCGCCCGGATGCAAACTCACCGGCCGCCGCAACTCGTCCTTCGGAAACGTACCGCGGCCAATCTGTTTCCAACGCTCCGGCCCGTCGCCGCGTTCGTAGTTTCCATCGCCGCCCAGCAGCCAGATCATGCCGTGCGCTCCGTAACGCGCCGTCATGTAGCGCGCCAGCCGCACCGCGTTCGGCACGCTCAGCGCCGCGCCCGCGCTCTCGTTGTCGCGCGACGTCAATGCCCACAACAGCACGCCCACGCCCACCAAGTCGCGATCGTTCATCTGGTCCATCTTGCGGTCCATGCGGCGAAAGTAATCCGGGTCCACGCTCAACCGCCCGTTCATCGCGAACGCCACGCGCCCGTTCTCGTCTTTGCGGCCCGCGCGCCACGGCGCGGCCATCACGAATTGAATCGCCGTGTAGCGCTTCGATTGCCGGTCCTGCAGATACCGCGACCACTCCTCATCGGTGCTCATGATCGCGCTGTTCCAACCCGTGCATCCCAGCCAGAACCACGGCCGCCCATCGGCGTGCATAAAGCTGTGCCCGCTCGGAGCCACGCGCGGCGCGCCATGCAGATACAACTGGTTCGTCCCGCGATAGGCCCTTGCGTGGAAGCGCCCCGTCTTCCCGTGCAACCCCGTCTCGCTCGCCTCGGACGACTGCACGCGATACGTCCAGTTCCCCGTCTTCTCCGGCGAAAAGCGCACCTTCCACGTCCGCCCGCCATCCCAGAACGCGGGCACCCGCGCCTGCGCGCGCCCGGGACCGTTGAAGTCCACCACCACGTTCAATTCGAGCGGATCGTCATAATCCTTTGAGGCCGTGAAGCTCGCCTCGAATCGTCCATAGCGATACACGTCGGCGGCCCAGCCGGACACGGCCAGGCACAACAAGGCAAGCAACAGTCGCATTTGAGATTCCTATTTCGTCGGCAACGGCCGCGGCGTCGCATCGGCCTCGCTCAAACCCAGCGCCCAACGGATCGCCTCCAGCCACATCTTCTGCACATCGGGACGGTTCCACGAGCTTTCCGTGTGCCCCAGCGTCGAATAAAACACGCGGCCCTTGCCGTAGTTCCGCAGCCACGCCACGGCAAAATCGCCATCCGTCCGGCGCACGTTCTTGTTCTGCATGTCGAGCTTTGCCGCGTCCAGCCGCATCAGCACCCGCACGCGGTCGCGCGAGTAGTTCTTGAACTGGTAGATCTCATCGTGCACCGTGAACGACGGCGGAAAATGCTTCACAAACGGATGCGCCCGATCTTCCACAAGCACCGGCGCTTGAAACGTGTTCCACGGATGATGATCGAAATACCCGCCCACCATCTCGCCATACTCGGGCCACTGATAGAACGTGTCCGCCGCCGAGTGCACGCCAATGAATCCTTTGCCGTCGTCGCGAATGAAGCTCAGCAAATCCTTCTTCTGCTGATCGTCCATCTCCAGTTCGCCCGTCGTGTAGAACACCACCAAGTCGAAGTAATCGAGATTCTTCGCATTGGCCGTCAGCTTCTTCTTGGTCAGCAACTCGACGTCCGTGCGGATGAACGTATCCCACAGCCCCGTCTCCTGGCCCATCTTCCATATGGTCGCCAGCCCGTGCGTGGTCGCATCGTGCTGATATCCCTTCACGGACCCGATCGCCAATATCCGTTTCTTTGCCTGCTGCGCTGGCATAGGTATCACGCTCAGCGTGGCGAGAATCACAAGTGCAAGGCTGCGCATCACGGCCTCAGTCTATCAGGACGAAATCAGACCTTCATCACACGCCGCAGCGTATACAACTCCGGATTCACCACCGCGCCTTCCAGCCGCTTCCAGTCGTCTTTCACGTGAATCAACTTCCCGCTCACATGATTCGACCGGTCGCTCGCCAGAAACGACGCCAGCGCCATCTGCCGGTCAGGCGTCACGCCCCCTGTGACGCGCACCTCCAGCGCCTCTTCCTGGTCCTTCCACCCGGCTCGCTCGCCCGCGCGCAAAATCTCGTCCGTCATGTGCGTGTAGGTGCCCCCCGGCGACATGCAGTTCACCTGAATGTTGTGGTCGCGCACCTCTTCGGCCAGCGTCTCGGCAAAGCGAAGCACTCCCGCCTTCGATGCGGCATACGCACTGAAGTTCGCCCTCGGCCGCGTGCCTCCGCCGCCGCTCAATAAAATGATCTTCCCCTGCCGCCGCTGCACCATGTCCGGCAATACCGCCCGGCATGAGTTCACCACGCCGCGCAGATTGATCTCCATCGTCTCCCACCACGCGTCGGAATCGTTCTCCACAAACGGACCGATCGGACCCTGCACACCCGCCGCCGCCACCAGCGCATGCACGGTTCCGAAATGCGCCCGCATCCGCTCCACCGCGCTTTGCACTTCGAATAAATGCCGCACATCGGCCCGCAGCCGCAGCGCCGTTCCACCCGAGTGGTCAATCTCCAACTGCGTCAGGTCCAGCTCCGCCTTGCTCCGCGCCAATAGCCCGACCTTCGCGCCCTGCTGCGCGAACCCGATTGCCAGCCGCTTTCCAATCCCTCTGCCCGCCCCCGTCACCAGGACGCAGACATTTTCGAATAAGAGCAAACCATCCCTCCGGTTGTCCATCTCAAAGGTAGTACAACAGACGCCGATCCGGGGGTTGCGGTTCCCGCCCTTCGTCCCGCCAACGCCGCTCCCCGCACGGTCGCCCACCGCCCGCCGGCCCTCCTTCCCCTCACCTCCTCTCGCCGCATGCCTCTCCGAATCCCCCCGCCCACTATCGGCTATACTTGCGAATAGCTTTCGCCTAGGGTCCGTCGTGCGCGTCCCGAGTAAAATCGATCCGCAAGGAGGTCAATGAGTAAAGAGGATTGCATTGAAGTAACTGGCACCGTCGTGGAAAAGTTTCCCGCCGGCCAGTTTAGCGTTCAGTTGGATATCGATGAGCGTCTGATATTGGCCCATCTGGCGGGTAAACTCCGCAGGAACAGAATCAGGGTGCTGGCTGGAGACCGCGTGACCATCGAAATGTCGCCCTACGATCTCACCAAAGGCCGCATCACCTACCGCCACAAGTAGGGCCGAACTCTCCCCCACCATCTTTCGCCGGCCGGACACTGTGCCCCGTATTCTCACGATCTTTGGCACCCGCCCGGAGGCCATCAAACTGGCCCCGCTCGTGGAGGCATTGCGCATCTCCCCGCAAGGCCTGCAGCCCGTCGTGTGCGTCACCGCGCAACACCGCGGTCTGCTCGATCAGGTCCTCGAGGTCTTCGGCATCCAGCCCGATTTCGACCTCAACCTGATGACGCCCGGCCAAAGCCTGCTCCAATCCTGCGGCCGCATCCTCACCGCCCTCGACGCCGTCTTCGAGGAAGTCCGGCCCGACTTCGTTCTCGTCCAGGGCGACACCACCACCACTTTCGCCGGCGCCCTTGCCGCCTTTTACCGCCGCGTTCCGGTGGGCCACGTCGAAGCGGGCCTGCGCACGGGCGACCTCGCCCAACCCTTCCCCGAAGAAGCCAACCGCGTGCTCGCCACCCGCCTCGCCACCCTCCACTTCGCCGCCACCGATTGGGCCGCCGCCAACCTTCTCCGCGAAGGCGTTCCGCCCGCCAACGTCTCCGTCACCGGCAATACCGGAATCGACGCCGTCCTCTCGGTCGCCCGCCGCCTCGACTCCGGTTCCCTCCGCCCCCCGCTCCGCCCCCAGTTGCCCGATGGGAAGAAGATGATCCTCGTCACCGCCCACCGCCGCGAAAGCTTCGGCCCGGGCTTCGAACGCATCTGCGACGCGCTGGCGCAACTGGCCCTGCGCTCCGATGTCCACCTGATCTATCCCGTCCATCCCAATCCCAACGTCGGCGAAACCGTCACCCGCCGCCTCGGTGCCCTCCCCAACGTCACCCTGCTCGACCCCCTCGACTACCTCAGCTTCGTCGATCTCATGCGCCGCGCCCATATCCTCGTCACTGATTCCGGTGGCGTACAGGAAGAAGGCCCCTCGCTCGGCAAGCCCATCCTCGTCCGGCGCGAAAAAACCGAGCGCCCAGAAGCCGTCTCGGCGGGCACCGTCCGCCTGGTCGGCACCGATCCCGACCTCATCGCCCAAGAGGCGAATCTTCTCCTGGACGACCCAAATGAGTACGCCCGCCGCTCACTCGTTCACAACCCATATGGCGATGGTCTCGCCTCGGGCCGCATCGTCGAGTTAATCGGTAATTACGTCAACCGCTTACGCGACCATTAGGAGCGCTCGATTCCACCCTTTCCGGCCCCCTGCCGCGCCGGATTTTCGCGCCCCCCGCGCTACTCTGTCGGTGGACGGAAGCGTGCCCCATACGCATCGTCCCAGGTGGTTCCCCAATACTATGAATCCCCGTTTCCGGAAGCTGTCGCTCGGAGGCGCCGCTGAGTTGTCCCAGTCGCTGGCCGAAAGCCTCGTGGGACAGCCCGCCGCGGTCGAGGCGATCGTTCCCTACGTCCAGATCTTCCAGGCGCATCTGGCGCCCGAAGGCCGTCCGGCCGGCGTGTTCCTGCTGCTCGGGCCCACCGGCACCGGCAAAACGCGGACCGTGGAATGCCTCGCCCAGGCCCTGCACGGAAACGACAACCACTTCCTCCGCGTCGATTGCGGCGAGTTCCAAATGGACCACGAGGTCGCCAAACTCATCGGCGCGCCCCCCGGCTACCTCGGCCATCGCGAAACCCAGCCCATGCTCAATCAGGCCAAGCTCAACTCGTTCACCTCGGAACGCTGCGGCATGTCCATCGTGCTCTTCGACGAGGTCGAAAAGGCCGCACCCTCGCTCAACCGCCTGCTCCTCGGTGTGCTCGATAAAGCCGTGCTCCGCCTCGGCGACAACACCTCCGTCAACTTCGAGCGCAGCATGATCTTCCTGACGAGCAACCTCGGCGCGCGCGAGATGATGCGCGAACTTGCCCCTCAGTTCGGCTTCGAAGCCATTCAATTCAAGAACACTTCCCCCACGGATGGTGACGCCCCCGCCGAGACCGCCATCACCGGCTCGCTCACACGGAAGATCGAACAGATCGGCGTCAACGCCGTGAAGAAGAAGTTCTCCCCCGAGTTCTACAACCGCATCGACCGTGTCGTCACCTACTCGCCGCTTGACGCCGATGCGCTCGAACTCATCCTCGATCAGCAGGCCGGGAACCTGCAGAAGCTCGTCGACGCGCGTCTGGGCCAGAAGTCCTTCGCCGTCCGCATCGACGAGTCCGCCCGCAAACATCTGCTGGAGAAGGGAACCAGCCGCCAGTACGGCGCGCGCGAACTCAAGCGCACCATCCATCGCCTCATCCTGCAGCCCTTGGCCGTGCTCGTGGCTTCGGGCAAAATCGGATCGAACTCCATCCTGCGCGTGCGGAAAGCCACTGGTAAGGATGAACTTGAATTGAGCGTGGCCGCCGGCCCCGCAAAGACGCCCCCGCCGGTCTCCATCGACGATCGCGCCCGCTCCCTCCGCGGCCGCAAATCAACCTATCTCGGGCTCGACCTCGACCCCGAAGATCTCGACGTCGCCTAGTTGGGCAGGCCTCCTGGCCCACCCACGGTCCGTCCGGCCGCGCGCCTACTTCGTCCCGAACGCCACCGTCTCGCTCAAACTCACCTTGTCGCTGGTGAACACTTCCAGGCGGAACTTCAGGCGCTCTGCCGGACGCCGGTAAATCACAAACCCATTCAACAGTTGCAGCGCATCCAGTTCCACCCGCTGCTCCGAGGTTCCGTCCTGGATGTGCAGCACGCCGCGCGGAGCGTTCTGAATCGCCGGAGCGTTCCGGTCCCAACGCACGTGCACGCTGTTCCCCGACTGGCTTGCCACCAGGCTTAAGGAAAATGGATCGGGCGGCCGCAAACTGCTCGGCAGCCGCGAACCGACGCTCAACGCCACCTGGAATCCCAGCACCACGCCCAGCAGTAAGAAGATGAACGACAGGGGAATCCAGACCCACCCCGTGCGGCTGCGCTTTTTCTTTCCGCCCTCGGTGACTTCCGCTTGCACTCCCGAAAGCCCATAGGATTGCTCGGAGGTGATTGTCTCGGTCATCGCCCCTTTGTCCCCCTGGTTATAACCACCCAACGATAATTCGGCCGCCGGTGCCTGCTTGTTGCTCGAAACCGGTGCCGCTTCGCCCTCGGATTCGGGCGCCGGCGCCGGTGCTTCCGGCAACTCGCCCGCTAACTCGCGGCGGCGGAACGGAAACTCCAGATAAGGAGCGTCCATCTTCTGGATTCCGCCATCCTCGCGGAAAAAGAACCCGCCCATGCTCACCCGCGTCGCATAGGGTTTGACCAGCAGCATCACGGCCGCCGGGTCGGGAACCATGCGGTCCATCAGGTCCGCATCCTCAACCGTCAATTGAAATCCCTCGCGCGTGTGGCTCCGGAAGAGCCCCACAACCGTCGTATGCCCGCCCGGATTCGAGAGCCACCGGTCACAGACGCCCCGCAATTTCTGCGTCTCCTCCGCGTTCAGCAAATACGACGAGCCCCGGCTGTGCTGGCAAGCTACCGTTTCA
>CAYUZM010000281.1:0-7055 GCA_964449665.1 uncultured Solibacteraceae bacterium | reverse complement strand
AAACGATCCGGGACAGGATCGAGTTGAACCAAAATGTTGAACAATTCTTTTGGCCGCTCGAAGGTCGACTTCGCGATGGCCTTCTTCTTTACGCTTCCCGCGATGGCCCAAAAATGGGAGTTCGGTGCGGGCGGTGGGGCCAGCTTCTACACCAACAAGGATGTGGTCAGCCGGGCTGGTACGGCCGAAACCGGATTCAGTCCCGGCTACACGGCCACAGCGTGGTTGGGCCAGGACAGCTTCAACCACCTGGGCGGCGAAATCCGCTACCACTTTGCCAAGAACGATCTGAAACTTGTCGCTGGCGGCACAAAGGTCGGATTCTCGGCTCACACCCACACGGTCGGCTACAACGTCCTGATCCACACTCAACCCAAGTCCGCGAAGGTGCGCCCCTACCTGCTGTTCGGCGGCGGCGTGAAAATCTTCCGTGGCACCGGCGCGCCCCGAGCCTCGCAACCCCTGAGCCAGTACGCGGTTCTCACCAATACCGATCAACCGAAGCCCTATGTTCAGTTTGGCGCCGGCGTCAAAGTCAACATGGGTGAGCACCTCTATATCCGCGCTGAATTTACCGACCAGATCTCACCGTTTCCCACCGATGTGATCCTCCCGGTTCAAAGCGGATCACTTTCCGGATGGATCCACAACTTCCTCCCGGTGTTCGGAATCGGCGTCGCTTTCTAGCGCGGCGTCCGCCCATCGAGGCGCCAACTCTATCTTGTACTCACGGGGGCTCAGCCACAGGCTGTGCCCCCGTTTCGATTTGCGGACTGTGTTTCAATGCAAATTGGGAATCGCAGCTGATTTTGTCCTCATCGTGGTCGCCGGATTCATCGGCGCCCTGCTTGCCCGCGCCTTGCGGCTCCCGCTTCTGGTCGGCTACGTCGCTGCCGGCGTGGTCGTTGGTCCCAATACGATCGGTCCCAGTGTGGGCGACCTCCACGAAGTCGAGCTGCTTGCCGAGATTGGCGTTGCCCTCCTGCTGTTCTCCCTCGGGATGGAGATCTCTCTCCGTGACCTCCAAGCTGTGAAGCGCGTCGCCCTCATTGGCGGTAGCATTCAAGTCGTTCTGACCGCGGCCGTTGCTGCGTTCGCGGGGATCCAGTGGCTCGGAATGCCCAATACGGATGCCGCATGGTTTGGCGCCATGGTGGCGCTCTCCAGCACCATGGTTGTTCTGAAGACTCTGTCCGTGCGGGGGGTGACCTCGACCCTCGCAAGCCGGGTCATGATTGGCCTCCTCGTCTTGCAGGACCTGGCCGTTATTCCCATCCTCATCATTCTGCCCGGTCTCGCCAATCTCGAAGGTGCGCTCTCCGGTTTGCTGCGCCCTGTTGCCATTGCGGCGGCATTTCTCGCCGGCATGGTGATCCTCGGCACCAGGCTACTTCCCGTCCTCCTCCATAAAATCGCCCTGTGGGGATCGCGCGAACTGTTTCTCGTCGCAGTCGTTGCCGCCGGGGTCGGCACTGGCTACATCGCGCACATGATGGGACTCTCGTTCGCGCTCGGGGCCTTTGTCGCCGGCATCGTGATGAGTGAATCCGAACTCAGCCACCAGGCCTTCAGCGACGTCGTTCCGCTGCGCGATATCTTCGGGTTGCTCTTCTTTGTCTCGGTTGGCATGCTGCTCGAGCCCAGCTACCTCGTGGCCAACGCGACGCGGGTTGCCGGCACGGTAGGAGCCATCATCGCCGGTAAGGCCGTTATCTTCTTTGTCCTCGCGCGGGCCTTTGGATATCGCAATATGGCGCCTTGGATCATCGGCCTCGGCCTCGCCCAAGTTGGCGAGTTCAGTTTCGTGCTCGCTCGCAGCGGCCTTTCTACCAGCATGATCTCGAAGGCCACCTACGACCTCGCTCTCACCTCGACAATTATTACCATGGGGCTCTCACCCATGGTCTCGGCGGCCGCGCTGCCGCTCGGCCGCTGGTGGCGCCGGCAGTCGGGCGCTTCCACCATCGCCGCCGCGCCCAGTCCGATTGAGGCCCCCAAAGAGTCGCACCAGAATCACGTCATCGTCGCGGGCTACGGCCGCACGGGCCGCGCCGTGGCCTCAGCCCTCCAGTCGGCCGGAGTTCCGTTCGTGATCGTCGAATTCGACCATGCCTCCTACCACGAGGCCACCGGGCAAGGTATGCCCGCCATATGGGGCGATACGACTAGTCCAGAGATCCTCCGTGCCGCCGGCATTGAAAAGGCGGCCGTTGCCGTGATGGCCGTACCCGATCAAAGCACCGTCCGCCTGTGTGTCGAACGCGCCAAATCGATCAATCCACGCGTGTCCGTCGTCGCCCGCGCCGTCCGCGAATACCACATCGCCGAGCTGAAGAAACTGGGCGTTTCCGCCGCCGTTCAACCCGAATTTGAAGGTGGACTCGAAATGGTACGCCAAGCCCTGCTCCTCTACGGCCGCCGCGAGGAAGACACACTCATTTTGATGACCCTCATCCGAAAAGGCCTATACGAAGAAGAGCAAAGTGCCGAACAGTTGCGCGAGAGCCGTTTTTGATGTCTAATTTTTAAGACTTTGTGAGCTACGAGGGGAAGCGGGTCGTTGTAACGGGTGGACTCGGCTTCATCGGCAGCAATTTGGTTCTGCGTTTGGCGGAACTTGGCGCGCGGGTGACGGCCGTGGATTCGTGTGTCCAGGGTTGCGGTGCGAACATTTTCAACGTCGCCCCGGCCGCCTCCCGGATCGAAGTCCTCAAAGCCGACATCGGTGAGCCGGAATGCATCGCCGAGGTGTTGCGCGATGTTCCCCTTATCTTCAATCTTGCCGGCGAAATCAGCCACATTCATTCGATGCTTTACCCGGAGCGCGACCTCGAGATCAACACGCTTGCCCAGATGCGCTTCCTCGAAGCCTGCATCCGCATGGCTCCCGGTGTCCGCGTGGTTTACGCGGGCACCCGCCAGGTCTATGGCGCGCCCCAATACCTTCCGGTCGACGAACTCCATCCTGTCAATCCAGTCGACTTTAACGGTGTCCATAAATACGCCGCCACCATGTACCACCTGATGTTTTCCCGCTCCGGCGACCTCGACGCCGCGGTCCTCCGCCTCACCAACGTCTACGGGCCGCGCATGGCCCTCGACATCCCCTGCCAGGGATTCCTCAGCACCTACATCCGCCGCACCCTTACCAGCAGCCGCCTGCAGATCTTCGGCGATGGAAACCAGTTGCGCGACCCTGTCTACGTCGATGATGCGGTTGACGCGATGCTCCTTGCCGGTGCCGCTCCCAAGCTGGCGTCGCGCGAATACAACGTGGGCGGACCCGACGCCCTCACGCTCACCGAAATCGCTGATCTCTGCACACAGGCCGGAGGCATGGAGCCGCCGCACTACCGCGAGTTTCCGCCCGAACGGAAACAAATCGACATTGGCAGCTATTACACGGACTCGTCGCGCCTCCAACAGGAACTCGGCTGGCAACCCAAAGTGCGTTTCGCCGAAGGAATTGCCCGCACCGTTGACTACTTCCGCAACCATCTCGAACACTATATGACCCCGGGAGACGCCGACCCTCAATGCAAACTGCGGCATGAGAATGTGGAACGGGGCGCCTACAGGCTCATGCCGGCATGATGAACCCGGCCGAGTTCGCCAACATCGCCCAGTCCGAGCAGAATTTTTGGTGGTACCGGGGAATGCGGCGCATCACTTTCGCCGTGCTCGACCCCGCCGTGCGCCAAAGGCCGATTCGCGATGTCCTGGAGGCCGGGTGTGGCACCGGCCATTTCTCCGTCCAACTTGCCGAGCGCTATGGCTGGCGCATGCATTCGCTCGATCTTGGTTGGGAAGGACTGGCTTTCGGCAAGCAACTGGGCGCGCCGCGGATGGTGCAGGCCGATATTTGCCGGCTGCCCTACCGTTCAGAGTCTTTTGACGCCGTAGTCTCCATGGATGTCATTGTCCACCTGCCAAGAGGGCGCGAAGGGGAGCCCCTGGCGGAGTTCGCTCGCGTACTCAAGCCAGGAGGACTCCTGGCGCTCCGCGTCTCGGCGCTCGATATCCTGCGCAGCAACCATTCCGCCTGGGCCGAGGAACGGCAACGTTTCACGCGGAGACGCATCGTGAACGCCGTTCGCGCACAAGGGCTGAACGTGCTACGTGCCACCTATGCGAACGCGCTCCTCATGCCCGTGGCGCTGGCGAAGTTCCGCATCTGGGAGCCACTGAGTAAGTCCGCTCCGTCGAGCGGAGTAGAGCCGGTTGCGCCATGGCTTGACCGGCTGCTTTATGCGCCGCTCGCCGTGGAGTCCATCTGGCTGGCAGCCGGCGGGGCATTCCCCGCCGGCCAATCCATCCTCCTGCTCGCGGAAAAGGCCCGCTAGGGTACCGGCGGTACCCAAAAGACACCAACTATTCAACATTATTTCGCTGATTATTCACGCCGAAGTGGGTTACGCTGACAGAAGAGGTCTACCTGTATATGAGGTCCTTCCGGCTACCCCTTTTGATCTGTTCGTTATCGCTTTTTCTTCTCCACCCCGATGAGGCGAATGCGCAAGCTGTCGCCGGCATGGGTGGCGTCTCCGGTGTTGTTCGCGACTCCTCGGGCGCGGTTGTACCCGAAGCCGCTGTTGTGGTGAGCAACGAGTCGAAAGGTATTCGCCGCGAACTGACGACGAATGCTGCCGGCATTTTCAATGCCCCGGCTCTGGTCCCGGCGTCCGGCTACAAAGTAACCATCAACAAGCAAGGCTTTCAGCCGTACGAGGTGAGTAACTTCGATATCTCGGTCGGCCAGGTAGTCGACCTGCCGGTATTGTTAAACGTCGCCTCCGCCGCGACCCAGGTCGATGTCGTCGACCTCGCGCCCGTCATTGAGCAGACGCGAACCGGCAATAGCGCCGTAGTTACCAGCGCGCTTATCCAGAATCTACCCATCAACGGCCGCCGCGTCGATAGCTTCGTCCTGCTTGCGCCCGGCGTGGCCGCCGATGGCACATTCGGCCTCGTTACGTTCCGTGGCGTCGCGGGCGGCAACTCCTTCCTCACCGACGGCAATGACACCACGAATCAGTACTACAACGAAAACGCCGGCCGTACCCGCATCTCCACGCAGATCTCCCAGGACGCGGTGCAGGAATTCGAAGTGCTCTCCAGTGGCTACTCGGCCGAGTTCGGCCGCGCGACCGGCGGTGTGATCAACACCGTCACCCGCTCGGGCAGCAATGATATTCACGGCACGGGATACTGGTTTTACCGCAATCAGGACTTCGGCGCGCGTGACCGCTACGCCTCCAGCGTGGCCCCGGAAACGCGCAATCAGTTCGGTGGTTCGGTGGGCGGCCCGATCAAAAAAGACAAATTATTCTTCTTCTTTAACGGTGAGGGTGTTCGCCGCGATTTCCCCATCGTCGCGAGCATGAATAGCGCACCGCTATTCAATGCCGCTGGAGCTTTCGTCGGAACGTGCACCGCCTCGGCCGCGCAGTGCGATGCCGCGGTGAACTTCATCACCAAACGGCATAACACGAGCATCCCGCGGCAGGCTAACTCCGAGCTTGGCTTCGGAACAATAGATTGGCGCCCGGCGGACCGCCACAGCTTTAGCTTCTCGTTCAACTACCTCCGCTGGATCTCCCCCATGGGCATCCAATCGGCCGCCGCTCTCAACAACGGCTCCGGTGTAGGCGGCAACGGCGATTCCACCGTGCGCACCCGCTACGGCCGCATCAGCTACACGTCTATCCCCACCTCCACAATCGTGAATGAAGTCCGCTATGGCTGGTTCAAAGACCGCCTCTTCGACGATCTCAACTCCGACTACCTCCCGGCGGAAACCGGACGCATCGCCCTCACGGTGCAAAACGTAGCCAACCTGGGCGTGGCCAACTACATGCCGCGCTTGAACCCCAGCGAAAACCGCCACCAGATCGCCGACAACCTCACCTGGACCGTCGGCCGCCACACGGTCAAAATGGGTGCCGACTACGTCCGCACGCAGGACTACTCCAAGCAACTCTTCAACGGCCGCGGTTCTTATGCCTACGCCAACTTCACAAACTTCGCGCTCGACTTCAGCGGCAACACCACGGGTGAAAAGCGCTGGCAGACCTTCTCGCAAGGGTTCGGCAATCCCGTGGTTGACGTCACCATCAACGACTATTCGGCCTACGTGCAGGATCAGTTCCGATTCTCCAAGAACCTCACGCTGAACTATGGTGTTCGCTACGAGTACTCTAACTACACCCAGCCCACTGTTACCAATCCCGACTTCCCGCAAACCGGCCGCATCCCTACGACTAAGACGAACTTCGCGCCGCGCTTCGGTTTCGCTTATGCCTTTAACGACAGCAAGACCGTACTCCGCGGCGGCTATGGAATCTTCTACGGCCGGTTCCCCGGCGGCATGCTGAACACTCTCACCCAGTCCAATGGCGTCTATCAGCGCAACATTTCGCTGGCTGCCGCCGATTACGCGATCGGACCGGTCTTCCCGTTCGTTCTGCCCAGCCTCGACCGCCAACCCCCGGCAGGTACCGTCGACGTGACTTACGCAGGCGACGATTTCCGCAATCCCTATACGCAGCAGGCTGACCTCGGGATCGAACGCGAGATCGCACGTGATATCGCCTTTACCGCTAGCTATATGTGGTCTCGCGGCGTCCAACTGTGGACCGTTCGTGACACCAACATCGGCCCCATCGGCCCTAACGTCACCTACCGCATCTTCAATGACGCCGGTGCGCAGACCGGAACCTTCACCACTCCCGGCTACCTCCTCGCCAATCGCGTCAACACACGCTGGCGCCGTACCCAACAGGTTGAGAACGGTGGCCAGAGCTGGTACAACGGCCTTGTCACTCAATTAAAGGTACGCCGCAAGTCCCACCAGGCGCAGTTCAGCTACACCTGGTCCCACGCCATCGACTACAACCAGGGTGCTGGTAACGACAACATCTTCTTCAGCGGAATCCGGTCGCTCTATAACGGGATTACTCCTATGACAAGTCCACCAGCACCCTCGACCAACGTCACCGCGCCTCGTTCAGCTCCATCCATCAGCCCACTCTGAGCAAGAGCGATAGTGCCCTGGC
>CAYUZM010000280.1:0-7062 GCA_964449665.1 uncultured Solibacteraceae bacterium | reverse complement strand
GCAATCTGGACCGGCCCACCGGATGTTGGAACCGACGCCGTTCCAGTCGGCACGCAATCGGTGAAGGTCTCAAACAGGACCCACCCACTGGCAAGGGGTATCGACGAGGATATTGGGCGTCAGCGTCGCACTTCCCTGCTTCAGGAACCCGTATGGCGCAAGTCCATAGCAGCTATCGTCGTGACGGTATATTAGGGCGTCAGCGAATGCGTGCGCTTCCATGAATATCGCGCCCGGGGATGTTGAAGCGCTCGCGTTCGCGGCGACGGTGGCAACCCCGTCCCATAGAGGCGAAAAGTGGCTCTCCATCCCAGCATCGCCGGTGACACAAATACCTGTCGAACGCAACCCGATACCTACGTCGGACCCGGACCAGTCGCCATACGACGCCCATCGTGAGCTGGGGCCTAAATACGGTGTGAGTAGCTCCGCTTGCGTAGTTGTCACGCAGAGCATCAAGGAAAGCATAACGTTTTTCATGGAATCCCTCCCGGTACGCCGTCAACCGGCGGAAACCGTTCTCCGCTGTGGAGACGCTATCACGCGGCGAACCCACGAAGGGGCCGGAAAATGTTGCGTGATGCGCCTTACTGTTTTCCTGTTTACGGCAGACCTAGTTTTGGGGGCTGGTGCGTACGAGAGTTCTACGCTGAGCAGTACGTGTCGATGTGGAGGGGTTGGGGTTCTGTGGATACCACTTTAACTCGCGCTGTCCCGCTGAATCGGGCCGCGCTTCCTCTGGCGAGGCAACCCGGAACTTGGTAGTGCCGAGTGCGACATATACAAATCCGAGAAGGGCCAAGAATCCGAGTTCCATTGTCTAAACCACCTAATCGCGGAAAAGAGGGGTGACCATAAGAATTTCAACTGGAGTTGGTCACCCCTTCGCCTTCATTGCATAAAGGTAGTGGCATCACGCCCGGAGTAATCTCACGTTGGCCTACAAAGACCCCGCGCGAAGCGGTGGGCGTGATGGGCAGTGTGGGAGTTGGGCGGCGGACTATCGTTTGCTGCGCAGTTCGGTAACGGACTGTTGCACGGCGAGCCAATCGGCGGTCACCTGCACGGTCGCGGGCGGCACATGTTCCCGCTCGGATATCGCACACACTGAAACGGCGACGGCGGGCATGTTCACGCCGCTGAAACCCGTCGGCACCGGCTATTCGGGCGTTCCCTACGCGCAGGCGAGCTACGAGTGTCAGTGACGGCGGCGGCGAACTCGCGTGAATGGCAAACCCGCGAGGGCTGCGCCGACAAGCCATAGCGAACCGGGCTCAGGCGTGAGTTGGATGTTACGGAGTTCGACGATGCGTTCGATGTCCAAGTCGTGCTGGCCTATGATTGGGGGCGGCAGGAATGAAGTCGCTAACGATTCATCGAATGTGGGAACTTCAGTAACCCCCGGCCCTACGTTCGCAGTATAGCGGCTGACAAAGTCCCCGTTCTCAAATCGGTCGAACGACAAGACGCCAGAGCGCGGAGCATCTACAAAAAGGTTGAAGCGTCCGAAAATTGCCACAAAGAAGGAGACAAAATCGACTGGGGGAGAGCCCTCGCAAATGTCATCGTGGCAATATACGATGGCATAACCTGAGATGCGAAAGTCAGCAATAAAGCTACCCAACTCGACTGCGGCTGCGCCTCGTGCGCCATACTCGCCGACCACATCCCAGGGGAGATCTCGAAACTGCGGGCCGTATCCGTCCTGGATAAGGCAGTCGCCTAAATAGCAGTTACTCACCTTCAAGATTCCGTGGTTCACGTCGCCACCCATTTCAAGTTCGGACCCTGGCCCGAAATACGGCGTGAGCAACGCGGCACGCGCCATCCCCGCGCATAGTGACACCAACAGCAGCAGCTTCATGATGAATCCCTTCCGGTACGCCGTCAATCGGCGGAAATCGTTCTCCGCTGTAGACGCTATCACGCCGCGCCGCGACAAAGGGAGATGGGAATCCTCTGGAATGGAGCTTGCCAGTGAACAACCAGCACGCGTCCAAAGCTGCGCTCAAGCGCCCGAGGTCGGCAGTCGGCACATTCCGAAGTGCCGCGCGATTTACGTGTGCACGGAGGAGGCGTGCTGCTCGGTCATCAACACCCCTTGTACTGCGTTGACTACGCACTCATACTTCGCTAGGGAAGTTTCTAGTTTCGCACGACCTTCGACTGTGACATGGTATGTGCGACGCCTGCGCTTTTGGGGGGTCTCGGACCAACATGATTCGAGGTAACCGGATGCAAGCATTCGCATCAAGTACGGGTAGAGGGCATCGTTATCCACGTCGAGATGTCCCAACGTGCGGTCGCTTATCGCCTTTGCCAGTGCATAACCGTGGAGGGGAGTGGTGGCGAGCATTCGGAGAATCATCATCTCGAGAACTCCGGGAGCGAAATCGCTAAGGCGCAAATGGTCCATCCGGCGCTACCTCCTCCATCGCCCTCGTGCTTGAGAATTGAGCGATCCATACCATTTTTCCTCGCGCATCGCGGCGCGGTGATGGCCTGGGTGGGCCTGAGTTGCTCCGAACTCAGATGCCCACGTGACCAAATAGCACCATATTGAACGCCATCCGCGCATTGTGGATAAAAGATGATGGTGAACCAGGAACTCGCTGAGAGGTTCACCCCTCGGACTCATGTTTCAATCGCATAAGAGGAGTGGGACAATCCGCGATATCGTCTCTGGGAGATTGGTGGCTTTCTTGACTTCGGATGCCTGAGGACGAGCGACGTGCTGTCTTCGCGTGGTTAGAATTGGCGGGCTCGTCGCCAAATACGATTCCGTCTCACTCTATCCAGCCCCAAGAGAGCTAGCGGTGCTCCAACCAGCAGAGCAGACACGGGCTCTGGAGCGAGGTAGTTGTGGGTTGACTCACTAGCTAGCGCGTCCAAGTCCACAACATTGCCATCCATATCGTATAGTGCACCCGGAACCAGATGAAGCTCGCCTGATGCGAAACCGCCGCAATTTGCGGCAAACGGCCCGGTTTCAACTAGCTGTCCATTGATATCACAGTCGAAGAACAGTTCAAGCCGATATGACAATTCATTCCACCCAGGTTGCACGGGGATGTTCCAGGTACCATACCCACCACCGAGATCCCCACTGGTGGGTAGACCACCAACTACGTTCCATGTCAGGACGATATTCGTCGCATTGTTTTCGTAGGTCTGTCCGTAAAACAGCCTCCAAAATGGAATTCTCAGGATGCCTCCGATGGGCGAGAAGACTCGATCCTTAACCTCGACGAAAGTAGTACCGTAGGTCCCTCCCCAAGTCACAAAGGGGATAGAGCAGGAGTAGTCTTGGACAGCAGAGAAGCTCCCAAGGAGCGAAATGTCTCCGAAGTCCATGTTGCCTGTCCAGTTGCTATCGAGGGAGGTATAGGTACACCCACTATAATCCGTAATGAACCCTCCAAGGTAAAACGAAACCGGAGGACCATCGACGGCAGGGTCGATGACTGTTGGACTCATTTTGTTCGTTTCTGCAAATGAATCGGCATAGAGACTCGCCGCCAGCACCAGATTTGGCGACAAGCAGACTAGTAGTCCAAGATGTACTAAACGACTGTAATGTTCATGCGTGTTCACGAGATAGCCCTTCCTGTCCTTCAGTCATTTCCTCAGAAACTCTAGGATTTGGTAAATAGACAATGGTCCACAGACATATTCTGGCCGATTCTCATCCCAAACCTTCGACCACGCCCGGCCTGTCTAGCTGTTCGCACGAGCTTGCAAGAGGCTCAGGTACGCGCAGCTTAGCATGGGCACTCGCTGGATTCAAGTCGAGCTCTGGTTTGCCAAAATCCAGCGCGACGTCATCCGCCGCGGCGTCTTCACTTCGGTCGCCGATCTCGGCCGCAAGCTTCGCCGCTACATCCGCCTCTACTCCAAATCAGCCAAGCCCTTCAACTGGACCTATACTGACCCTTCACGCAGAATCCGCCCTAACAAAATCGCCGGGACAGCTTACTAGCAGCGGCCCGCTTCGCTCAGGCTTCGCCCTCCATTGTCAACACTCACAAGAAACTGACCTCGTATCGATCACATAGAATTGACCGTCTTGGGACAAGAGAGTTCGCTCGCAAGGTGGTGGTTTACATGATCAAGCCACCTCGATTGCCGGTGCGGAAGCTCGAGCATCAGAACCACGAGCAGGCAAGGCAATTGGACGTCCAATAGACTCCCAGCAACGGGACTAGAGAGAGAAAGGGGAGTAACTCTTTGACGATAAATGGCCGGGCCGGCAAGATTTGAACTCGCGATATCTTGCAGCCCAAGCACGTAACAGGGCAGCGCCTGTTCTATGACTTGGTATGCTTTCTATGGTTTACATGGATTCGGGGCGCCTGCTTACGCTCACCTCAATTGGCCCTGGAATCGATTTATTCACATTTTTCGCACGGTCCCTCCCCAGCGTTGGGCACTCTGAGTGATCTGGAGCTCGCAGTCGGCTGATCGGCGTGAAGGAGCGAGCCTTTCGTGTAGCGCCGCGATCGAAGTCAGCGGCACTACGAGCTTGTTGAAATAGGGGGCGGCGGGACTTGTTTCGGCTTTTCCTGTGAAGCTGATGCCGAGATCTGAGCGCTCGGCAGGAGTTGCTGGGGCCGCCGAAGGGCGGTCCCAGAACAGTTTCGTAGCGCTATGCTGCCGCTACTCTCAACTTTGGAATGCGGAGGAGGCTGTAAGCGGCCGAGGCGAACTGAAGCAGCCAACCGACTTTTCTCAAGCCTCGCAGCTTGACCTTCTTCAAGCCCGCGATCGGCTTCATCCACCCAAACACCTTTTCGATCAGCGGCCTCCTGCGCTGGCTCATCGCGTTGCCGGAATGCCGCGTCGTGCGGCGGTCGAGGGCGCTGCGGCGGCGCTTGTTGTTCTGCGACGCGTGCGTGGCCACCCCCAACTCCCGCAGCGTTTGAATCAGTTTCTTTGGGTCGTAAGCCTTGTCCGCGCCCAGCGTGATGCGTCCGCAACGGTGCTTCTTGCGCAGCCGCACAGCCATCAGCAGCGCCGCGTCGGCCTCGGCGGTTCCATCGGCGGAAGTCACCATCGCATCCACGATCAGCCCGTTGCGGTTCTCCGCCATCATGTGCCCAAGGTAACTGAGCTTGGCCTCGCTCCCGTTGGACTAGCGGTACAGTTTCGCCTCCGGATCGGTCCTCGACTCATGCGTGTCGTTCTTGCGTTCCTGGCCGTGGACGTCCGCTCCGCCGCCATCGCCGTCTTTGGGCTGGAAGCTCTTCTGCGTCTCGTTCAACTTCTGCTGAGCCTTCGTCATTGTGCTCAACGCCTGGCAGAGGCTCGCCAGCGCCATCCCGTCTGCCTCAGTGAGTACCCGCATCCGCATCAGAATCTTCACCAGCCGCCGCCACTCCTTCTTCGCATCTGCATCCAAATGTGCGGGACACGCCGGCGGCACAGGCAGCGGCTGCGGCTCCCACTGATTCAACGGCCGCTTGCCCGGATTCCCACGATGCAGCTTGAGCGCCGTCGGCTCAGGTGCCGGCCCACGCAATCCCATCGCTTCCTCCTCTCTTCCTTCGAGCCACTACATACACCGCAACTTCTCGATCTCGTCCATCTCCTCCTCCGGCGGTTCGGCGTTGATGCGTGTCCGAGCCGCCGGCGTAAGGCCGAACTCCCTCGCCAGCTTGTTCACCGTCTCCATCGACGACGAAACGATGCTGATGAGCGGATTCTGTTGCACGTAGGTCGACGGTGTCTTCAGCAGCATGCCCGATTCCCGCAGCTTCTTCTGCGCCTGCACCATCGTGCTGTAGCTGTCGCACAGATTGCCCAGCGCAATGCCGTCGGCCTCGGTCAGCACCCGCATCCGCTGCAGCACAGGCACCAGTCTGCGCCACACGCGCCGCCCCTCGGCGTCCAGGTGGCTCGGGCACACAGGCTCCACCACCCTTGGGCGCGGTTCCAGCGAGTTCAGCGGCCGTTTTCCAAGGTTCCCTTCGTACAGCCGAACCGCCGTCGGCTTCGGTGCAGGTCCCCGCAATCCCATCACGACCTCCCTACTCCCCGCGCCGCCGCTACTTCCGCAAACGTCCGCCCATCTCCCTCCAGCACCGCTTCCCTTCCCGCGAAACCCTGCCAGCGTTGCACAATCACGTCCATGTACTTCGGATCCAGTTCGCTGCCCAGGCACACCCGCTCGGTCATCTCCGCAGCCACCAGCGTCGTGCCGCTTCCCAGGAACGGCTCGTAGACCAGTTCCCCGCGCTTTGTGTGGTTCAGAATCGGCCGCCGCATCAACTCCACCGGCTTCTGCGTCGGATGATCGAACTTCTCCTCGTCCGAGCCACCCATGATGAACTTCGGCGACGGCGAGTCCCACACCGTCGAGTTCTCGCCTGCCTTGCCGAACCACGGAGCATTCTTCCTCCGCACATACCAGCAAGGCTCGTGCTGGAACCAGTAATGAGTCCTGGTGAGCACGGTTCTGCCCTTGTTCCAGATGATCTGCTGGTGGTGGAGGAAGCCGATCCTCAGTAAGCCGTCCAACACTTCGCGCGTGAACTTCGATGCGTGCCAAACATAGGCCACTTCGAGGCTGGGGACCAATGCAAAGGCGTCGGACCAGTCTGCCTTGGTATCCGACGAGATCGTCGTGTTCGTGTGACCCTCGGTGCGGTGCTTCATGTAGCTTGCCTCGGCGGGCCCGCAGCCGTTCAACCCGGCGCGGTCGCGCCACTCCGAGTCGAGTTCGATGCCGTAGGGCGGATCGGTGACCATCAGCCGCGGCTTGCGTTCGCCCAGCAAGCGCGCGACGTTCTCGGCACTGGTTGAATCACCACAGAGCAGGCGGTGCTGACGCGGGGCACTCCCGCAGAGCCAGAGGTCGCCAGGTTGCGACACCGGGACTTCGGGCGTTGGCGGCACTTCATCTTCCGGCGTGAGTCCGCGCGACTGCGACGAGAACAACGCGTCGACCTCGGAGCATTCGAAACCAATCAGGTCAAGATCGACCGCTAGGTCGCGCAGTTCTCCGAGTTCGATGGCCAGCAGCTCGTCATCCCAGGTGGCCTCCTGTTGCGGGCGGTTGTCCAT
>CAYUZM010000279.1:0-7066 GCA_964449665.1 uncultured Solibacteraceae bacterium | reverse complement strand
TCGTCGCTACCGGGCGCTCGGACTACCCGAACCAGGTGAACAACGTCCTCTGCTTCCCCTTCATCTTCCGCGGCGCGCTGGATGTGCGCGCCACCACCATCAACGACGTGATGAAGCTCGCCGCCACGCACGCCCTGGCCGAGCTGGCCCGCGCCGACGTGCCCGATTCGGTCCGCCGGGTCTATGGCGCCGAGCGCCTCGAGTTTGGGCGCGAGTACATCATTCCCAAGCCTTTCGATCCGCGCGTGCTGGTTTACGAGGCCACCGCCGTCGCCAAGGCGGCGATGGATTCCGGCGTGGCGCAGGTGCAACTGAATCTTGCCGAATACCGCGAGACTCTGGAGCGCCGTCTGGGCAAAGCGCGCGAAGTGATGCGCATGCTGATGCACAAGGCGCAGCAGTCGCCGAAGAAGATCGTCTTCCCCGAAGGCTCCGACCCGCGCATTATCCGAGCCGCGCGCGTGCTGGCCGACGAACGCATCGCGCTTCCCGTGCTTGTGGGCGATGCCGCCGTTATACGCGCCTCGCTTGAAGAGCATCACCTTGATCCGGCGCTGGTCGAAATCGTCGATCCGGCGGGCGACCCGCGCACGGCCGCTTATATGGAAACGCTCTTCGGCATGCGGCAGCGTAAGGGTATGACCCGCGACGAGGCGCGCAATGCCGTTCGCGATCCGTTCTTCTTTGCCGCGCTCATGGTGCATGTCGGCGATGCCGACGGGATGCTGGGCGGCCTTTCGCGCAACTACCCGGACACTATCCGGCCCGCGCTGCAGGTGATCCAGATGGAGAAGGGCTTGCGGCGCGTGAGCGGCGCTTACCTTCTGATCACGCCCAAGGGCGAGTTTTACGTGCTCTCCGACCCCACCGTCAACATCGAGCCGGATAGCGAAGACCTTGCCGAGATCGCCATCCTGGCCGCCCGCGTGGCGCGGCGCTTCGACCTTGAACCGCGCGTGGCCATGGTTTCGTTTTCGAGCTTCGGTTCCACGCGCCATCCGCTGGCGGCCAAGGCCGCGCGCGCCGTCGAGTTGGTGCGACAGCGCGAGCCGGGGTTGGTGGTCGACGGCGAAATTCAGGCCGACCTCGCTGTCTCGCCTGAGTTGCTGCGTGACAAGTATCCTTTCACGCCGCTGGCCGAAAGCGGCGCGAACGTGCTGGTCTTCCCCAACCTGGAAGCGGGCAACGCGTCATACCGCTTGCTCGCCAAGTTGGGCAACTGCGAACTCGTCGGCCCGATTCTGATGGGTTTTGCGCGGCCGGTGCACGTGCTGCCGCCGGAAACCGAAGTGGACACCATTGTGAAGATGGCGGCCGTGGCCGTGGTGGACGCGCAGGAGAAAGCGCGCGGGTAGCGCACAGGTAGGCCGCGCAGGCACAACGAGCCCGGCGTGATATCGTGGGTGCCTTCCCCGAATCATGCCGGAACTTGAATGGTGGCAATGGGCGCTCGGTGCCACGTGCGCATTCTTCGTTGGCGTGGCGAAGACGGGCGTGCCCGGTCTCGGCATCCTCGTTGTGCCGATGATGGTGCTTCTGGTTGGCGATGCGCGCAAGTCGGCCGGATGGCTGTTGCCCATACTCTGCTTCGCTGACCTGTTCGCCGTCTTCTATTACCGCCGCCACGCCGCCGCGACCCGTCTCTTTTCCCTGATTCCGTCGGTGCTGGTAGGCATGGCCGCTGGGGCGATGACGCTGTCGCTTCCCGAAGGCAAAATCCGCCCGCTGATCGGCGCGATCGTGCTCATCATGCTCGCGGCCTATCTTTGGCGCAAGCGCCATCCCGACGCGCTGGCCGTGGCGGATCACGGCGCGCCGTACGGCGTGGTGGCGGGCTTTTCCACCACGGTTGCCAACGCCGCGGGCCCCGCGATGAGCCTCTACCTGTTGAGCCGCAAACTCACCAAGGAGGAGTTTGTGGCTACCGGCGCATGGTTCTTTTTTGTAGTGAACCTGAGCAAGGTGCCGATCTATGTCTGGCACGGCCTGTTCAGCCGCACCTCGCTCACCGTGGATGCGATGCTTGCCCCCGCCGTGCTTTGCGGCGCGCTGAGCGGACGCTGGGCGCTGACGCGCATCTCATCGGGCGTGTTCGAGTTTCTGGTGCTGATTCTGACCGCAGCAAGCGCGCTGCTGATGTTCCGCTAGGCGATCCACAACGACGCCACGCCCGCCAGCGCTCCGAACGCCACAATCCAAAACGTGTCGAGTTTGGTCAGCATCAGAGCCGCGAAACTGAGCAGCGAAACGGCGATGGGCAGGGGCGCAGTCCAGGCGTCGCGCGCCAGCGGCACGACCGCCGACAACACGAGCGAGCCCGCCGCGATTGTAATGCCGCGAATCGCCCCGCGAACGCGGCTGTTGTCGCGGTAGCGGCCCAGGTAGAGCAGCAGCGGCACGATCAGGAATGCCGGGGTCATCAGCGCCGCGCAGCCGGCCACGGCGCCCGGTATTCCCGCGATGAAGTAGCCCACCGCTACCATGTACAGCCCGTGCGGCCCGGGTCCGGCGCGTCCGACCGCGATGGCCGTGGAAAGCTGGCGGTCCGTGATCGTGTGCCGTTGCACGACGAACTCTTCGCGCACGATCGGCAGCGATCCCATCCCGCTGAACGAGGTCAGCGTCGCCTTCACCAAGAGGAGATAAATGAGAAGGGGATTCATGATGGCGTCCGGTCCACGGGGGCGTCGCCATAGATTGCGCCGAGCGCGCCGGCCAGCGTGAGAATTTTCAACGGGGAAAGCAGTCCCCACTGCATCGCCGCAATCGACGCGGCCACGAACAGCACTCCCGGCAGCAGCCAGCGCTGGCGGGCGCGGGCCTGGATGATCGACACGCCGCTGGCCGCCATCATGCCCACCGCCGACGCCACCACGCCGCTCATGGCCGCGCGAAACGAAGGGTGCATGCCGTAGGTGTCATAGGCGCCGCACATCCACACGGCCAGCAGCGCCGAGGGCACGACAATCCCGCTGACGGCCAGTAACGAGCCGAGCCAGCCGGCGATCATCCAGCCCGTGGCCGCGCAATAGGCGAGTACGTTGGTTCCCGGCGTCACGCGCGCCAAGCCATAGGCCAGGCCGTGCTGCTCCGCCGTCAGCCATTGGCGATTGCCGATCAGTTCACGCTGCAACGCGGCCATCGTCGGATCGCCACCGCCGAAGGTGATGCTGCCCAGACGCAGATAGAGCGGCGCCAGGGCCGCCGCCGTTGGACGCTTCATGGCCGTTAGAGTAGCATCGGCGGGCGGGCGCGCCATCTCGATATGATGAACTTTGCTTATCGGACAGTATCAAGCGAAGTGGGTCATCGGCGTGTCGGGCGTCGTGTTGCTGGCAATGGCGATGGGCGGCTTCACGCTCTTCCGTCGCGAAGCCAAGAAGCCCGAGCCGAAGAAGGTTGAGGCTCCGCCGCAACTGGCGCTCGCCTCCGGCACCGAGTTGAACTACACGGGACTCATCAGCGCCCGCGAATTGCTGCTTGTCCCCTCGCCCGTCGAAGGCACCATGGAGACGGTGGAAGTCGAGCCCGGCCAGGAGGTGTTTGAAGGGCAACTGCTCGGCCGCATCCGCAACGAAGGTCTCGACGGCATCCGCGCGGCGGCTCAAGAACAGTTGGAGGCGGTGCAATCGAAGGTCACCAATCTTGAAAGCAGCCTGCTGGCGGCGCGATTGGAGGTTTCGCGCGCCGCCGCCGACGCCTCGCGCGCCCAAGGAGAATATGACCGTTTGAGCAAAATGGCGACGCGCCAGCAGTTGCTCTACCGGGAAGGGGCGACGCCCCGGCTCACGTTTGAAAAAGCCGTGAAGGACGCCGACAGCGCCCGCGCCGAATATGAAGGACTGCGCGAGCTGGCGCGGCGGGCCGAAGAACGCATCAAGGACCAGACGTCCGATCTCGAAGCGGCGCGCAAGACGCTTGAGGAGCGGGAGAAGGCGCTGGAAGGTGCGCAGAACGATCTTGCCGCGGCCGAAGTGCACTCGCCCGCCGATGGCGTGTTGATGGCCGCGCGCGTCAAAGCCGGCGACGCGGTTGATGCGGGCATGGAGGACCTTTTTCAGATCTCCACGAACCCGCTTCGTTTGAAAGTTACCGTCGAACCGGAGCCGCCCGTGCTTGCCAAGCTGCGCGCGCCATCGCCTGTTGCCGTGCTGGTGGCCGAGTTGCCGCTGTCGCCGATTGACGGCGAACTGGTGGAGATCAAAGACGGCAAAGTGACGGTCAACTTCGACGCGCCCGACGCCGCGATCAAGGCCGGGCTGACCGCGACCGTGCGCGTCAAGATACCATGATTTGGGACTTCATCCATGCAATTTCTCGCCAATAGCCTCCTCGAACTGATCACGCAAACCTCCACCAATTTGCCGCCGGACGTGCGCGCGGCAATGGGCACGGTTACGGCCGCCGAACCTGCCGGCACACAGGCATCGCAGGCGCTCAACGTAATCGCCTCCAATATCGACATGGCGCACGACGATGAAGGTCCGATCTGCCAGGACACCGGCATGCCGACCTTCGTCATCCACACGCCCATCGGCGTGAACCAGATCGCACTGAAGAAAGCGATTGAGGAAGCCGTTGCCGAGGCCACCCGCCGCGGCAAGTTGCGCCCCAACTCGGTCGACTCGCTCACGGGCGAGAACTCGGGCAACAATTTGGGAACGGAGACTCCGGTTTTCCACTTCGAACAGTGGGAGCAGGATGAGATTGAAGTGAAGCTCATTCTCAAGGGCGGCGGCTGCGAGAACAAGAATATTCAGTACTCGGTGCCCTGCACGCTCGACCACCTGGGCCGCGCCGACCGCAACCTGGAGGGCGTCCGCAAGTGCATTCTGCACGCCGTGTGGCAGGCGCAAGGCCAGGGTTGCGCGCCCGGCGCCGTGGGCGTTTGCATCGGAAGCGACCGCGCGCACGGCTACTACGTCGCCAAGGAACAGCTCTTCCGCACGCTCGACGATACGAATCCGAACCCGGTGCTCGCCAAGCTTGAAGCCGAGATTATGGAAGAGGCGAATAAGCTTGGTGTTGGTCCCATGGGCTTTGGCGGCAAGGCGTCGTTGATCGGCTGCAAGATTGCCGCCGCGAACCGACTGCCCGCCAGTTTCTTCGTCAGCGTCGCCTATGATTGCTGGGCCTTCCGCCGGCTCGGCGTGCGGCTGGATGCGCAGACCGGCGCCATCACGCAGTGGCTCTATCGCGATCCATCGCGGCCCGTGGAACGCATGGCCGCGGGCGAAGGCTTCCCGCTCACTGGCCGCGAGATCATTCTGACGCCGCCCGTGAGCGAAGAGCAGATTCGCGCCCTCAAAGTGGGCGACGTCGTGATCATCAATGGCGAGATGTTCACCGGCCGCGACCAGGTTCACGCCCACCTCATGAAGAACAAGCCGCCCGTCGACATGCGCGGCAGCGTGCTCTATCACTGCGGCCCCGTCATGCTCAAGCAGGGCGACGAATGGGTGATGAAGGCCGGCGGCCCGACCACCTCCATTCGCGAAGAGCCCTACCAGGCGCATGTGATCGGCGAGTACGGCGTGCGAGTGGTCATCGGCAAAGGCGGCATGGGCGCGAAGACGCTCGCGGCGCTCAAGGAACACGGCGCGGTTTATCTCAATGGAATCGGCGGCGCGGCGCAGTTCTACGCGCGCACGGTGGAGAAGGTGCTCGGCGTGCATCTGATGGAGTTCGGCATTCCCGAAGCGATGTGGAACCTGCGCGTGAAGGGCTTCATGGCGATTGTCACCATGGATGCCCACGGCAATAGCCTGCACGCGAAGGTGGAGCAGGAGACAGGCGAAGTGCTGGAGACGTTGAAGAGGTAGGACTTGATGATAGTGGACGGGCATCGCATCTCACAGATCGACGGCGAGAAATCGCTGAAAGACCCATCCATCGAGCGGCTGCTCCAAGCCGTCTACGCGGAGTTCGGGCGATCAGCAATCCGACCATACGGGACATATCCAGCGGAACGATCTGGTATCGGATTCCGAATCGCTGGAGTGCTAGCGACGTTCTCTGCGGTGATCTTGGACGGATCGCTTCCGGACGGCCAGTACGATATTCAGATCGAGTCGTATCCGCCGGGAGATTATGTCTACACGGATGTCGTTGCCTTGGATCGATTTTTAGAACTCGTTAGATTGACCACCGGGCCACGGACATTTTGGCCTTAGCGTCGGACCGCGAATATTTCCGCCATAGAATGGGCAGATGAATGACCATGACCCCCGCCGGCTTCAAGCGCATCGCGTTGAGTTTCGAAGGCGCCGAAGAGGGCTCGCACATGGGGGCGGTTGATTTTCGCGTGGGCGGGCGTATCTTCGCTACGCTCGCCTCCGTGAAGCAGGGCTATGGCAACCTGATGATCACGCCCGCGATGCAGGCGGCGTTTGTCGAAGAAGCGCCTGACATCTTCGTCCCCATCGCCGGTGGTTGGGGACGCATGGGCATGACGCACATCGTGCTTGCCAAGGCGAACAAAGATGTACTGGAGGGGGCGCTGCGCGCGGCGTGGAGGTTGCGCATCGAGCAGAACGCAAGAACGAAACGGGGCAAGCCAGTTAAGAAGCGGGCGCGCCCCGCGCTCTGACGAACCGAACTACCCGCGCTTCTTCGCGGCCTTCTTGACCGCCTTCTTGACCGCTTTCTTTGCGGGCGCTTTCTTCTCCGGCGCGGCGGGCGGCGGCATCTGATGGAAGCCCATCAGATTTCCTTCGGTGTCTTGAAACGCCGCGATCCAGCCCATGTTGTTGCCGATTTCCATCTTCGGCAGCGCCACCTTGCCGCCGGCCTTCTCCACCTTCTTCATCGCCGCATCGATGGACGCCACGGCAATGTAGTTCATGAACGGTTGGCCGGGATTCATGCGCTGCATCAGGCCGCCGTTGATTCCCTCCTCGCCCTTTTCCTTTGTGGTGACGAAGAAGTAATTCATCTTGAACGGGTCGGCGATTTTCCACCCCAGCGCCTTTTCATAGAACTTCTTGGCGCGTTTGACGTCGTCGGCGGGGATCTCGAAGTGTACGGGTGAGTTGGGCATGAGTGCCACTCTACCTTAACCGCGCGT
>CAYUZM010000278.1:0-7069 GCA_964449665.1 uncultured Solibacteraceae bacterium | reverse complement strand
GAGTCATGAACGGCGTTTCAATTTCCAGGAAGCCCTGCTCCGAAAGGCTGTTGCGCACGGCGAGCGAGACTTTGGAACGGAGCACCACGTTCCGCTGCATCCGAGGCCGTCGCAGATCCACGAAACGATACTTAAGGCGCACTTCCTCGCTGACATCAACGTCGTCTTCCATAGGAAATGGCGGCGTTTTCGACTCGTTCAGGATGTATAGTTCGTCAACGACAATCTCGACTTCGCCAGTCGGTATGTTTGCATTTACGGTCGCGGCGGTGCGCGAGGCGACCTTTCCGCGGATGGCGACCACGTACTCCGGACGAAGGCTCTCGGCCTTCGCATGGAGTGCCGCATCGCCTTCCGCGTGGAAGACGCATTGCGTGACGCCGGCGCGATCGCGGAGATGGATGAAAATTACGCCACCCAAATCGCGGCGCCGATGCACCCATCCCATCAGCAACACGGATTTCCCCGCGTCCACCGGGCGAATCGCCCCGCAATCGTGTGTACGTCGCAAATCACCGAGAAAGTCGAGAGCTACGCTAGATTCCATGTTCTGTTGTTGTTGAAAAATGGCTGAGCAGCTCAGGAAGTGAGACGGACCGCTGTGCGCCCGATTCCATTTCCTTTAGCAAATACTGCTCAGAATGCAGCTCTTGCTCGCCAATGATCAGAGTATACCGGGCCCCCAGCTTATGGGCAAGTTCGAGCGACCGTTTCAACTTGGCGTCCGGCCCAACTTCAACCACCGTACCCGCCGCGCGCAAATCCCGTGCGAGTCCGGCGGCAAACCTCACCGCGGTCGCACCCATTGGCGCGACGAAAATGCCCAATTGGGAGCCGGATGTTTGGAGAGAACTCGACCCTAGACTCATCATCAGACGGTCTTGGCCAATCGAAAATCCGATCCCTGGCGATGGGACTCGAGAACCCAGTTGCTCAGCGAGTCCGTCATACCTGCCGCCACCCAAGATTGAATTCTGTGCACCCAGCGCGCCGTGCGTGAACTCAAATGTCGTTCGGGTATAGTAATCGAGGCCACGCACCATTCGCGGGTTCACCTGGAACGCCAACCCACGATCACCAACGAATGTTTTTACGGTATCGAAGTGAGCCACGCAGGTGGGACACAACGAATCCAGAATCGATGGCAAATTCTCGATGATCGGTTGATCCTGCGGAACCTTACAATCCAAGACTCGCAGCGGGTTAACCTCAGCACGGCGCTGACAATCACTACATAGGTTGCCTTGCACTCCCTGTAGCGCGTCCTTCAATCGCCTGACAAATACAGGGCGACAATCGGCACAACCCACCGAGTTCAAGATAATCGCAAAGCCAACCACGCCGACATTTGCCAAAAGATCCGCGACGAGCACAATCACTTCCGCGTCAATCTCCGGAAGTTCTGAGCCAATGACTTCCGCGCCAATTTGGTGGAATTGACGGTACCGTCCCTTTTGAGGCCTTTCACGGCGAAACATGGGCCCTATATAAAATAGCTTTTGCAGACCTGGAAGTTGGTCAAGGCGATGCTCGGCATAGGCTCGCATCACCGACGCGGTATTCTCGGGCCGAAGCGTTAATGATGCCCCATCTCGATCGTCAAATGAATACATCTCCTTTGATACGATATCGGTCTCAGCTCCGACGCTACGCGCAAAGAGCTGAGTCTCTTCAAAGATAGGAGTTCGAATCTCGTGGTAATTATAAGTCCGGAAGACACGCCTGATGACGCCTTCGACATATGCCCACTGCTCTGACTCTGGCGGAAGAATGTCGCGCGTACCCTTAACGGCCCGAATCATGACTCGCTCCGCGCGTACTGCCCCGCAAGGTCGATGTAGTGCTGCGCGTTCTCCCGAAATCTCAATTGCTCCGCCGAAGACACTGCCCGCCGCACCTTGCCAGGCACACCCATTACCAGACTCCCGGGCGGCACCGTTACACCCTCTGGCACAATGCTGCCGGCGGCTACGACGGACCCACGTCCGATTACCGCACCATTGAGGATGATGGCTCCAATTCCGACAAGGCACTCATCTTCGATGCGGCATCCGTGCAGTACCGCTGCGTGTCCGACAGTAACAAAGTCCCCGATCACTAGCGAATGCAATTGATGCTCGACATGGAGCACGCAATTATCCTGAATATTCGTACCCACGCCTATGCGTATCGCATTCACATCGCCCCGAACCACGGCATTGCACCAAATGCTCGAATGCTCGCCAACTGTAACTTGTCCAATAACCTGCGCGCTCGTATGCACGTAACTGGACTCCGGTATGTATGGAAAGTGTGATCTGAATGCTGCAATCATGCGGCAGGCCCTGATTGCAATAGGCTACCACACCTCGCCGCACTTCCGCGACGGCCAGCGCGACAACCCAACTCACAGAAGGCCACGCTCCCGCTCGCAACTACATTTGGGTTGTACGCGAGGTGCTTAGGCGCAATGGAGTATCATACCCAATTAAGCAATACTGATCTAGCGCAAACAATGTTATCGACTCCATATTCTCGCCCTTTGCAATCGCAACCTCCCGCATCCAGCCCGTGGTTGAATCGCCGATACCACAAAGGAAAGCACGCTGCGTCGCGGGAAACCCACGAGTTGTGCCGTATTCAATCGTAATACGCCCCAAATCGACGTTTCGCAAGAACGTGTAGGTAAAACTCTCCGTCTTGAGACAAGTCAGCGTCGCGGGAGTCCAATGCAAAGCAGGATAGTTGATCAGCGAGTTAAACGCACTCTCGTTCACATCAGTTGGATACAGCACTTCAAATCGGCAATTCGAATGGAACCCTCGAACATACGTCATGATCGCCTCGGTAAACTCGCCGATAAGATTTGCCAAGAAGGCGGTACATTCTACGTATAGGCTTGGATCGACAACGTGCGAAAGAATTGTTGGTAGTGGCCTTCCATATTCCAGCTGGAATCGCGCCGTGGTGTAGTCATCGTAGAACGTCATCCCAACACCCGCGAGCGGGAAGTACCACCACTGAACCTCGCCAAATTGGAGATACGGAACAAGTCCCGCATCCTCCATCAACCCCGCCATCTCCCGATACACGTCTTTCCAAAATGCGATCGAAGTCGGCGAGAAGTTCGTCTGCAATGCGGGTGTATTGAGATACACCGCGGCACCGTTCGGGTATCGTTGGGCAATTCCAGCGGCTACGTCTGTATTTCCATGCTGAAGTTCCATACTAAATGCAGACGTCACGTCGAATCCATAATCAATCGCGCACTGGAAGAACGCACTTGACCAATCGCGACAAGCCCGGTTCATGCGAGGACTCGCTTCGAGGTCGGTATGCCAGATGCCGTCAACACCATTGGCCAGGTGATCGCCGGAGACTTGGGCATAGAATGTCCCCGACGTTGGCGAGGCATTAATGTGAAGTGCGTTACCGTCCACGCCCATCGTTCGGGAATAGACCGTCAGAATGTTTCCCACAGCTAAAGCGCGGATTGCGGTGTACCCACGATTGAACTCCAACTCAAATGCGCGCGCAATCGAGTCCGCCGTGTCGCCAATGCGATTCAGATGATTGGCGACAAGATCGGTATTGCTGGGATATCCATCTCGCCCAATCGTGATGGTCGTTACTGCACTGAATACTGGCGCACCAATGAACTCGACAGTCGCGGATGCGTAGATGTGCCCTGTACGGATGAGTTCGTAGTACCACAATGCTCCAATGTAGTGGTTGACTCGTCCGTGGAAACCTAAAGTATGAATAAGCCATGCGGTCCGCTCCGCTGGAATTGCGATGGAATGGTCAGTATCCCAGTCCGTTGCCAGGTTCATGGTCGGCTCAACGACGAACTCATCGATTTCTGACTGCCGAACGAACCACTCAAGGAAGTCGAGGTACAGAAACTGACCATCGGGCCCCGCATGCCGAATTTCAACAACGTGGACACCCGCACTGCATTCGCCAAGTAGCACCCGGGCAAGTTGATCCTCACCTTGCAGGAACAGGTCTTCCGTCTTTATCAATAAGCCATCGACCCACACTTGGACACTTGCGGCGTTAAACGTGCGTCTCGTTCCAAGTGCCAACTCGTGCGTATGCGCGGATTCATATCGAACAGAGGCCTTCGATCCGGACCCGGTACTGTGATGGATGGTCCCTCCGGAAAAGTTCCCAATAGCCGAAGTCCAGGCCCCGCTAAACTCCCACTCGGCGGAAGAATCCTCCAATCGCTTGCCTCTAATTCCGGGGATTGAGTACGGCCGCCCACTGCCGGTAACCGTCCAGTTCGTTACCTTCCCTGAGAATTCAGATCGGCTGTATGCGCCGGGTTGAAGGTCTGCAGAATATGTCCATCGCAGCTTGCGTACGTAGTTCGTGGGAACGACTCGTCCATCGGTAGCCGTCAAACTACCAAATGGAATCGTTACCCTCCATTTCGTTGGTGACGTGCCCATTGAGAAGGTGCCACCGCCACTCACCCAAACCTCTGACTTACTTCCGGAGACGAATCCGTACGCACCAATACGATTTCCATTCGCACCAATTGTGCTATTCGCCGCCGAAAAGCCAGCGCCGTGGAGCGTCAAGGTGATTGAAGCGCCCGCCGCAGTCCCATCGGCATAGGACGAAAACGTGTTCACGATCGACGTCAAGGCGACGATGACGTCTTCGATACTATCGCCAGACTGGACCTCGTAAGTATAATGCTCATCGAGAAGAGATATACCGACGAAGTCGCCGCCAGTGGCACTTCCCCCAAGCGTCATGATAAGAATTGGACAGCTATAGCTACCTTCGATGGGAGCGGCAAGCGCTCGGAGGTTCACTTTGTAGAAATCAACTCCTGATGGTCCTTGCGTCCATACCCGCAGAACATGCCAGTCCACGGTCGGATAGAGATCCGAATCCATTGGGATGCAGTTGTCACGGACTTCCTCATAGGTCAGCGTAAGCCCACTGAGATCGCCGTCAGGCAACGACCGCATGAAATGTGGCTCATACACATTGTCACGGTTCCATTCCACGACCGCCCAGTCGAACTGCTGGCGCCACGTACCCGAGACTTCGAATCCGTTCTCTGTAGCGCCGCTCAGCGCCGCGATCGCTGACGGGCGTTCGAAGTATACCTGAAGGTCTCGATGCGGACTCAATTTGTATAGGACTTCACTCATATCATCCACTGCCTAAAGGCGAATCGTTACGGTCAAGTCCCTGCCCGGAAGCGTGAACGCACCCTGCCCGACTGAGATGATATCCACAGACACTTGCTCCATACTGAGTAGCGCTGGGACGTTCACTCCTGGCACAATATTGGAAATTGTGGCGCCGGCATCGATCGTCAGTAAGCACAACTCTTCGGAACCACGGTTGACGCGAATTACCAGAGGATCACCCATGGGTGGCTCCTTTACGACACCGAAAATGTCGCGGATGGCATGGTCGCCTTCGACGACGATGGCGGGCGCCGCGGGAGTTTGTATCGCCAGATACCCTCCCACCTGAACACTGATCTGCCCACCCGTCAATACACGCAACCCACCATCGACGAGCGAACAGTAGTTGACTTGTCCAGCCCCTGAGTTTCCTCGGCCGTTTGTAAACAATAGATCAGCCGCCACTACTCGGCTATTTGCCATCGGTAGTGAGTAACTGAAATCACCGCTTCCGGGACTGCCAAAGAACTGCCGCGGAACTGCAAACACCGCCAGCCTCCGCTCCAGGGGAAACAGTTCCGCACTTGCACCATGGTCCGCGGCAATAGTTCCATAAATTCCACGCTCCACCTCACATACCGTGCTGCTGGATGTGGAATTCACGATCCTCATCAGCTCGCCTTCGACCACAATCATGTTACCCGCGCTGAACGACACTGGGTCAACCATTTGAAGTATTTCCGTGGACGACGTTACCGGCACCGCCAAGGTCGTAGCCGGTGCCAGATTCAACTCGTTGAGGAAATGGACCTGAAGTGTTCCCGAGCTGATGCTCGCGACATTTGATAGGTCGTTGAACCCGATACCGCCGATATCGATTAGGCCACGGCCAGTCGCTGACAGCCCAAACGTCGGAGTATCAGGCACATCAACATCCTGATCCGGACCATGCGCGCCACCGACAACGTGGCGACTTGTATTAGCTAAATCCTTCCGAGACTGCTCCCCCGACCCGTTCAACCCGTATCCGCGAATGTGGACTACCGATCCACTCTGGTTTGGTATCTCAAATGAAATCGGACTCGTGCTTGATTCGCCACCGTGGTTCCAGCCAGCCTCAAGAATACATACCTCACTTGACGCATCTGGCACCCGATTCCAAATTGACATTACCGAGATTGTGGACGCCGTATTTGCCGAGATCGTGCGCTCCTGACCCTTGCCATTACCGCTCTCTACTCGGATAACCTTGCCCACAAGCGAATCCGGTACAAGGTCCACGCCGGAGACCGCAACACTCAACTCGTCCGCGAAGCTGACGGCAAGTGGGGGTAGGTATTCTGATCTCCACTCGAACCGCGCCTTCACAAAGTGTGGATCTGGCGGTCCGAACGGCAGCGGCGTGAGTCCCGGATCTGTGTAAGTGACATTCACTGGTACTGTTGTTGCGATACCTCGTAGGCGCCAAGGATCTTCGCCTCTGTAAATATTGAACGCAGTGGCAAGTGGCGAAGAGCGGATACCGGTGAGCTGGACCGCCGCACCAGACAGACCTGCCGGCACATAAGCGTGAATCGTAGACGACACTAAGGATTCCTGGCCTTGTGCATCGACCTCAGTTACCGCGTAGTACAGGTTCTTTTCGCCCGCTATGCTGCCGCTACCAGCTAACAACACCGGAATCAAGGACACCTGTGGTCGCGACTCGAGTGCACCTGATCCCCGCGCGGGCACTCGGAACCCAACGCGCAATCGGACGATCTGGCTATGATCGGCTGCTTCCACACTCTCTTCTATGACCGAATATACCGGTTCCCCATTCGCGTCAACGACATCGCCTAGCAATGGTCGCGGCTCTCCTGCAATGCATGCATTGCATCCCGCACCGGGTTGGTAAAGACTGCCCTGTGGGGCGCTATACCATGCATCGAAAT
>CAYUZM010000277.1:0-7081 GCA_964449665.1 uncultured Solibacteraceae bacterium | reverse complement strand
TCGATCCGTCGTCCACCACCACAACTTCAAACGGCGCTTCCGCCGACATCTCGACATGTTTCAGACACTGCCGCAGGTACCCCGCCGAGTTATAGACCGGAATGACGATCGAGAGGCGCAATGTGAATTATCAGTTTGTCATATATCCTGCGCAGGATACAGAAACTATTGCGCTAGTTCATAGACCGTATAGTACTGGTCCTGGTAGACCACTCGCGCTTTCTTCGCCTGTACGAGCGGGTCGGCCGCGCCGTGAAATGCCTCGCGCCGGCTCAAAATCACCCAGTGGTATCGTCCGCTCCGCATCCGCTCCCGCACCGTTTCCACGTTGCATGACCGGCTGAAATCGCACGGCTCGCATGAGAACCGCTCCGGATTGCCCGCATACGCGGCCATGCAGTTGCCGATTCCGTGAATCGCGTCGTCCGGCCCCGCCATCCGCACCGTGGCTGCCATTGAGGCGTAGTCGAAGGTCATCGCCGAAAGATACGCATCGCGGCCCGTCCGCTTTACGAAGTAGGCCAACAGCGGCGCGTTCATCTCCACCAGCAGCGTCCCCCAACATCCGAACAGCAGGCAAAAGGTGAGGGCCACCGCCAGGCTCACTCGCATCGTTGCACGGCTGCGGTCCCATAGCGCCGCCGCCTGCCCGCCTAACAACGCCGCCGCCGTGCACAGGGGCAACAAAATGTATCGCACCACGCTCAGCACGGAGGCCCAACTGGCGTAATAAACCAGAATGAAAAACAGCACAGCCCACCAGCGCCCCCCCGCCGGACGCGCCAGCAGAAGCATCGGCGCGAACACAACCAATGCCGCCCCCAACGGATTCGGAGACGTCGAGGTGAACTCCCACGCCACAATCCCATCGAAGTGGATCTCGTGAAACACATCCCGCACGCGCCAATTGCTCACTTTGTTGGTCTTGTAGTCCTTCACCGCGTCGCCCACCACCACCCGCGCCGACTGCGGAAAAAACGGATCGCCCTTGTACCACCACGCCCGCGCGAAATACACCGGCGCGATCGCCAGCGCCACCGCCGCAATCCCCAAAAGCAGCCGGCCGCGTTCGCGCGACCGCCACACCGCGTGCAGGTAAAGAATCGTCAGCGCATAGCCGCCGAAAATCGCCGGGGTCTTCACATGCAGCGCCGCCGCCAAACACCCCGCGCCCCACAACATCACGCGGTCCTTCCCCTCGCCGAGGTAGCGCAAGTATGCATAAAGCCCCACCGCCAGGCACACCGCCAGCGCCGCGTCGTTCTTGGCTACGCTTGACGTCCAGTGCACCGCCGGTATGCTCACCGCCAGCGCGATGCCCACCAATGCCTGTCCGCGGCTTGCGCCCCACTCCCGCGCCAGCAGCCACAACATCATCACCAGCACCGGAAAGAACACTGCCGCCGCCAACTGTGCCGCGATCTGCCCGCCCCACGGCAACACCGCGGCCATCAACAGCTCAACGCCCTGCGGGAAGAACGAGTAGTTCACGCCCTCCACCGGCCGCAGCGCGCCCCATTTCGCATACAGCATCGAATCGTAGAGGTGGTGCCGCAACACGTCGAAAACGCGGCTCGGGACGAGCGCTGTTAACATGCTCATGTTTGCCAATGCGAAGAGCCATGGCACGGTAAATCCCGCGAATGCCGTGCGCAGCCCCTCGTCTTCCACCCAGTCGCCGAGCAACCGCCCCAGCGCTTCCGGTAGCAGCGGGAACTCACGCCGTCCTGCCCACAAACCGCCCAACACCAGCGCCGCCATCAACCACGGCCGTAACCCGCCCAGCGATCCAATTGGAAACAGCGCCACCATCGCCGCAATCAGACCCGTCGCCAGCGGCAGCGCCAGATGTTCCAACGCGCTTCGCAACTCCACGCGCGCCCAGCGCAACACCGCCGAACCCCAGCCATAGGCCCCCGCCACCAATGCCAACGCCGTGGCGATCGCCCGCGGCTCATACACCAGCCCAATCGCCAGCGGCGCCAGCACCAGCATAGGAAGCTCCCAACGCCGCCATCCGTCGCGCGAACGCCGCAGCAGCGCATAACACGCGCACGCCAGTACCCACGCCGGCATCGCGATCAAAAACACTTTGAAGTAAACCGGACCGGGATTGCGAAACTGCTCGGCGTGCCACAAAAACGGCTTTGCGAACAGGTTCAGGCTGAACGCCAGCCACCCTGCCCACAGTAAGCCCCGTACCGCGCGCCACGCCGGATGAGACGCCGAGCCGTGGCTGGAATGCAACTCCATGGGCCTGCTAATCCGAAGGGGCCCGCCCGGGAACCGAAGGCTGCGAGGCGTCCATCTGCTTCAACTCGTCCTCAGTCACCACGCGGCCCTCTTCGAGGTACTCCTCGTCGACGTTGGCTTCCCACAAATCGTAGTTGGCCCCCATCAGGTTCCGCGCCGCGAACACGCCCGTCAGCATTGAGTGATCCTGGTTGTTATAGCGGTGCATGCCGTTGCGCCCCACCAACTGCAACCCCTTCACTTCGCCCAAAAATCTCCGCACCAGTTCCAACCCGCCCTTGTAGTGATCGTCGTAAACCGGGTAGGCCTTCGGCATTCGCACTACGGCTCCGCCAATCACCTGTTCCTTCTGCACCAGCCCCAGTTCCGCAATCTCTTTCGTCGCCAGCGCGATCAACTCCGCGTCCGGCATGTTCCACAACTGGTCGCCTTCCTGGCAAAAATACTCAAGGCCCAAACACGACTTCGAATCGTCGGGCACCATCTCCGGACTCCAATTCTTGAAGTTCTGAATCCGGCCCACCTTCACGCCCGGCTCATGCACATAAATCCAGTTGTCGCTGAACAGGTGCCGCGCTTCAATGAACAACGCCACCGTCACAAAGTCGCGATAGCGGAACTTCAGCGCCGCCGGCTTCAGCCACTCCGGAGCCGCCGGCTGCAGCGCCCGCACCAGTTGCTGAATCGGCATCGAGCTGATCACGTGCGTCGCCGGAAAATGCCCCGCCGAAGTCCGCACTCCGGTCACGCCTTCCGGCCCCCATTCGATACCTTCCACCTCGGCGTTGAACACCACCTTCGTGCCCGCCGCTTCCAGCTGCTCGTGCAACCGTTCCCACATCATCCCCGGGCCCTTGCGCGGATAGAGAAACTCCTGGATGAGCGTCTTGATCTCCGCCTCTTTGCCCCGCTTCGGGAACAACGCATTCATCACCAGGCTCGTCAGTGAAAGTCCGCGAATGCGCTGCGCCGCCCAGTCGGCGCCAATCTCCTTGCAACTCATTCCCCACACTTTCGCCGTGTAGGTCTTGAAGAAGATCTCAAACAGCCGCCGCCCAAAACGGTTCGTGATCCACGACTCCAGGTCATTCTCCGGCCGGATTGGCAGCACCCGCGCCTTCAGAAAACTCAGCCCGCACCGCGCCGACTCGATAATGCCTAACTTCTGCAGCGCTTCGCCCGGCAGTAGCGGATAGTTAAGAAACTTTCGCTTGTAGTAGATGCGCGATTGCCTTGGCCTCACCAGCAGGTCCTTCCCCAGGACCTCACGCCAGATCTGCTCCACAAGCGAAACCTTCGTGTAGAAACGGTGCCCGCCAATATCGAACAGATACCCCTGGCTCGCCACCGTGCGCGAAATGCCGCCCACCACCGTGTCGCGTTCCACCACCGTGCAATGCACGCCATTGCGCAGCAGTTCATAGGCGGCGGTCAGGCCCGCGGGCCCCGCGCCAATTATGACTACTTGAGGCTCTCGAGTCGACTGCTCCGTCACAATTCCCTGCAAAATATGCGAGTATAGCGTACTCGGCATGTTCTGCGCCCTTTCTCCGCCGCGTTTGCACTCATGAAGTTACGCCCGCCGATTCTCATCCTCGGCGCGGGCCCCGCCGGTTTGGGGGCGGCTTGGCGACTGTCACGGCGCGGCTTTCCCGTCACCCTTGCCGACCGCGCCCCGTCCGTCGGCGGCAACTCCGGTAGCTTCGATTGCGCGGGCTTCCGCGCCGACTACGGCAGCCACCGCCTCCACCCCTCCTGCTCCCCCGAGATCCTCGCCGACATCCGAACCTTCCTCGGCAACGACCTCCTCGACCGGCCCCGTCACGGCCGCATCCACCTCGGCGGACGCTGGCTCCACTTCCCCCTCAAGGCCGCCGACCTCGTCCTCCGCGCTCCCGCCTCCCTCTCCTTCGGCTTCGCCCGCGATACCCTTGCCAAGCCCTTCCGCACCCCACCCGCCGAAGAGTCCTTCGCCTTCGTTTTGCTGCGCGGCCTCGGCCCGGCCATGTGCGAAAACTTCTACTTCCCCTACGCGCGCAAGATCTGGGGCATGGAACCCGAAGAACTCGACGCCGAACAGGCCCGCCGCCGCGTCGCCGCCGGTTCCGCTTCCAAGTTGATCGGAAAAGTGCTCGCTCTCTTTCCCGGTTTCCGCAAGCCCGGCGCCGGACGCTTTTTCTACCCGCGGCACGGTTTCGGCCAAATCAGCGAAGCCTATTGCAAAGCCGCCGTCGCCTCCGGTATCCGCCTCCTGCTGAACACCCAGGCCGAAGACCTCATCCGCGACGAGCGAGCACCGCTCATCCTCTCTACGATTCCGCTCACTATCCTCGCCCGCGCCCTCCAGCCGGCCGCCCCGCCCAACGTCCTCGCTTCCGCCTCCGCGCTCCGTTACCGCGCCATGCTGCTCGTCTACCTCGTGCTCGATACGCCGCAATTCACCGAGTTCGACGCCCATTACTTCCCCTCCGCCGCCATCCGCATCACGCGCCTCTCCGAGCCCAAAAACTACTCGCTCCACGGCCCCGCTGACCGCACGCTGCTCTGCGCCGAACTCCCCTGCCACCCCCATGACGAAGTCTGGCGCATGACCAATGACGACCTCGCGCAACTCGTCCGCGACGACCTCGCCCGCGCCGGAATCCCCATCTCTGCTCCGGTCTCGCACGTCGAGGTCAAACGCCTCGCTCAGGCCTATCCCATCTACGAGCGTGGCTTCCACTCGCACTTCGCCAGCCTCGATACGTGGCTCGACATCGTGCCCCGCGTCGTTAGCCTCGGCCGCCAGGGCCTCTTCGCCCACGACAACACGCACCACACTCTCGCCATGGTCTACGCCGCCACCGATTGCATCTCCGATGCCGGCGTCTTCGATCGCACCCGCTGGGCGCAGGCGCGTACCGCCTTCGAATCGTTCATCGTCGAGGACTGAGCCATGCACTTCGCCGTCGACGCCACCACATGGACCAACCCGCGTGGCTACGGCCGCTTCACCCGCTCGCTGCTCGCGGCGCTACTCGAACGCGATCAGCCCCACCACTACACGCTCTTCACCGACTCTCCCGGTGCACTGCCCCCCTTGCCCGCGCGTGCCACAGTGTCCACCGTTGCCGCCTCCCGCCCCACGTCGGAAGCCGCAACGGCCCAGGGCCGCCGCTCCCTTGCCGATACCGCTCGCATGAGCCACGCCCTCTCGGCGCCCGGCTTCGACGCCATTCTCTTCCCCACCGTCTATAGCTACGTGCCCGTGCTCTCCTCCACGCCCCGCGTCGTCGTCTTCCACGACGTCATCGCCGAACGCTTCCCCGCGATGACCGTCCCCTCTCCCGCCGCGCGCTTTCTCTGGAACGCCAAGGTCCGCCTCGCCCGCGCCCAGGCCACTACGCTTGTTACAGTCTCCGAATATTCTCGCCGCGAACTCGCCCGCGAATTTCACGTCACCCCGGCGGTCATCGAAGTCGTCGGCGAAGCCCCCGCCGCCGCGTTTCACCCCATCGCAAATCCCACGCTCTCCCCCCGCCTCGCCTCGTTAAACCTTCCCAATGGCCCCTGGGTCGTCTATGCCGGCGGCTTTGGCCCGCACAAAAACGTCCCCATGCTCGTCGACGCCTTCGCTGCCCTCGCCTCACGCTACCCCACGGCCGCACTTATACTGGTTGGCGAAAATCGGAATGAGACATTCCACTCTGAAATCGCCGCCATCGAGCGCCGCGTTCAATCGCACGCCGTGGGTGCGCGCGTTTTCTTTACAGGCTTCCTCCCCGATTCCGATCTCGCCCTGCTCCTCAACCTCGCCCGCGTTCTTGTTCTACCTTCTCTTATGGAGGGCTTCGGCCTGCCCGCCGTTGAGGCCGCCGCCTGCCGCTGCCCCGTCATCGCCACGCGCGAGAGTCCCCTCCCGGAACTGCTTGCAGGTGGCGGAATTTTCATCAACCCTCACTCCCAACCCGCTCTGGAGGCCGCTCTGGACGCTGTGCTAGCATCGGAGAGTTCCCGCGAAAATTTCGCCCAACAAGCCCTCGTCGCGGCTGGTAAGCTTACCTGGGAGCAATCGGCAATGCGCATGCTGGAAATCATGGAAGCAGCAGGCCGCCCACGATGAAACGGCCCCTCCGGTTTCTCCATCTCACGACGTTCTACCCGCCGTATAGCTTCGGCGGAGACGCCATGTACATCTACCGGCTCGCCCATTCGCTCGCCGCGCTCGGGCATGAGGTCGATGTCGTCCATAACGTCGATGCCTACCACCTGCAGCACGCCGCCCCTCCCGAAATCGCCTTCACCGAACATCCTCGCGTCAAGCGCCACGAACTGCGCAGTGGCTGGGGAAAACTCGGCCTGCTCGCCATCCAGCAAACCGGCCAGCCCTGGGCCCACGATTCGGCGCTGCGAAAAATTTTCGCCGCCAAGAAATACGACGTCATTCACTACCACAACATCTCGCTCCTCGGCCCCGACGTGCTCCGCTACGAAGCGCCCGGCGGACGCGCCGTCAAACTCTACACCACGCACGAACACTGGCTCGTCTGTCCCATGCACGTGCTGTGGAAGTTCAACGAGCGCGCCTGCGAAAAGCCCGAATGCATCGAATGCGTCCTGCGCGGCAAACGCCCGCCCCAGCTTTGGCGCTCCACGGGATTCCTCGAACGCTGCACCGAACATGTCGACCAGTTCGTCAGCCCCAGCCGTTTTACCGCCCAGATGCACGCCGAACGCGGGTTCACCCAGTCCGTCGCGCACCTGCCCTACTTCATTCCGCGCGCCGATGGCGATTGGCTCCAACCCCAACCTCCCCCGCATGACAAGCCGTACTTCCTCTTTGTCGGCC
>CAYUZM010000276.1:0-7081 GCA_964449665.1 uncultured Solibacteraceae bacterium | reverse complement strand
CCCAGCGCCGCTGGCTGCTTTCGCTGCCATAGCCGGTTGGCCTCGCATATAATCTCCGCATGATGCAGCGAAGATCTCTGCTCACCCTGCTCCCCGCGCTGGCTCTTCCGGCGCGCGCGCAATACATCGAAGGAAAAGGCGAAGTGCCCTTCGTGCCTACGCCCGACGACGTCATTGAAGCCATGCTGAAGCTCGCCGAGGTGAGCGCCAACGACACCGTCTACGACCTGGGCTGCGGCGACGGCCGCATCGTCGTAATGGCCGCCAAGAAATTCGGAGCCAACAGCGTCGGTATCGACATCGATCCTGACCGCATCAAGGAAGCTAACGAACACGCCGCGCAAAACGGCGTCACAGGCAAGGTGAAGTTCGTGGAACAGGACCTCTTCGAAGCCAACATCCGCGCCGCCTCGGTGGTCACCCTCTACCTGCTGACCAGCGTGAACCTGAAACTCCGCCCCAAGCTGCAGAAGGAACTGCGCCCCGGCACACGCATCGTTTCGCACCAGTTCGATATGGGCGACTGGAAACCCGAGAAACGGATCCTCGTCGGTGGCCGCCCCGTCATGCTCTGGCGCGTGTGACCGTTCCCTACGGCACTTGCGCTTGGTAGACCGTCCGTGTCTTCGTCGCGCCAATAATGGCGCCCACGGCGGCCCCCGCGCCGCCGATCAACAGCGCCCCGCCCGCCGCCATAAGCGCCGGTGACACGTCAAGCCCGTCCGCGGCCAATGCAACCGCCCCATACACGGCAGCCCCGGCCGCCGCGCCCACAAGTGCGCCGTAGCCCGCGCCTTTGGCCCGGCTCTTGCCCGCATACACCGAGAGTTCCACCAGATCCGCGCGCGCGATGGTCAAGTCCTTGCCCTTGTGCTGAATCGTGATCGAATCCGCCGCCCATGTGGACGCCACGCCCTTACGGTGATAGATCGTGTTGCCCTCGCGATGCCGCACCCAAACACGCTCGCCCGGCCGCAGCGCTCGCAAATTCTCCCAATCGCCCATCGCCGCGCTCAGGCAGAGCGTGTACGCGAGGGCAACGGCGAGTAGGCGAACCATGCGCTAATAGACGCGCGATTAAGGCAAAGGTGTCGCGCGATAGAGCAGGTGCAGGTAGTTGCCGTCCGGGTCGGCAAAGAACACCACCTTGTTGCCCTTGGACTCCTGCGGCTCGGCGAGGAACGTCACGCCGTGGTCCGTTAGCTTCTGGTACGCCGCGTCGAAATCCGAAACCGAGAGCGCGATATGCCGGATGCCCTGCGTCTTCATCGTCTGCTGCCCGCGGTCCCCATCGGCGTGGATCAGTTCCAACATCACGCCGTTCGGCGACTTCACGAAAATGGCGTTCGACGACTGGTAGTTGATCACGAACCCAAGTACGTCCGTGTAGAATTTCGCCAGCGCGGCAATATCGTAGGACGCGATGGCGGTATGTTCAATGCCGGTAATCATGGCTTGATTATCGCGTACGGTCCTGGGCCAGTACTGGGGCTTCGGCCTATTTCAATTTCCGGGCGGAGCGTGTATCCTTAAGCGCCCTGAGAGGAGTCGACCTTGAATCGAACGATCGCCGCTGCCTTTGCGCTTTTGATTACGTGGGTCGTGGCAGTGCCTGCGGCCACAATTTACGCCGATCGTACGGCATTCGAAAGCCAGTTGGGAGCCAGCATCACCGACGACTACGAAGCCGCCTATCCGGCCGTTGGATTCGCCATCTACTCGAACGCCGAGATGACTGCCTATCTAGGAGAGACCGGCTACGAGTCTACCTACTTCAGCGACCTCAATATCATCTCTAGCGGCGCCTATTGCGCTGGATGCAATGGCAGCTTTCGTCTCACCTTCACCGCTACGTCGGTAACGGGAGCAAACGGAGTGTTTGGGGTAGGAATGGATCTTCCCACGCAGGCCCTTACGGTCGCCTCGGTGACCTATGGCGACAATTCAACCGAGGACTTCGCGTTGCCCGGGTCTCATTCCTTCTGGGGAATCACCTCTCCGCTGGAGATCAAATCCATCCATTTTGGGCTCGCCGGCGGCGTGGCTTCCAATCAACTCGCGGTCCAAATCGACAACCTGACAATCGGAAACGCCGGAAGCGCTGTTCCGGAACCGGGAACATGGGCCATGCTCGGCGCGGGACTGGGCGCGCTCACGTTGGTGCGGCGAAGGCGCTAAGCGGGCTGAGCGCCCACTGCCGGCGCGGGTGTCCGCCGTCCCCGCGCGCGCATCTGCCCTACCTTCACCGAAGCCCTGAAAATACTGCCCAGCGGGATGATGCCGCCAAGCTTGTAATGGCCTACCGCCGCCATGCCCATCGAGGCGATGCAGCCGCATTGCGAGCAATCGGGATCGCCGCCGAACTGGCAGGGCGTGACGCGGCTCTTCATGTCGGCCGAAAGCGTTTCGGTCACCTGCGAGAAGATGCAATCCTTGGGCGACGAGGGCGGCCTCAGGAACTCGGGCAGCAGGCGCGGGCTCATGTCGAGCTTCGGGTAGCGCAGCCGCAGTTCGGTCATCTCTTCGATGGCCTGCTTGCGTTGCGCGAGCGTAAGGATTTCGGGATCGTTGGCCCCGCGCTGCGGCGTGAAAATACTGAACCAGATGCGCTGTATCTCCGGACGAGGCGCCCAGAAGGCGACAAACTCTTCCAGGTAGCCGGGCCGCGACATCATCTGCGCCGTGATCGTCGAGTGGATCGTGATGCGGCTGCCGGCGATGTTCTTCAGAATGCGTTCATAAGTGGCCGGCGCGCGCCGCACGTCATGTTCGGCGGGAAGGCCGTCAATCGAGACCGCGATCGTCATGCGCTTCATCGCCGCCCATTCGGGAGCGGGCGGACGGAAGGCCCCTGTCACCAGTTGCACGTGAATATCCCGCGCCAGAATCTGCGGCACCAGCGCTTCCATCTCGCGGTAACGCACCAGCGGATCGCCTCCTACCAGCGACACGTGAAGCGGGCGGATGCGGTCGATCAACTCCAGCGCGCGCGTAACGAGCGTGTCGCCCTTATAGTCGGCAAGCGTGCGAAGACCCGCGTGGCCGGCAATGTGGTCTGGTTCGTACGCATAGCAACCGGGGCACCGCAGCGGGCATTCGCGTGTGACTTCGATGGAGAGGACTGGGGGACGGCCGGAAAGAATTGCGCCCCAGGCGCCGACAACGTCTCGAGCGTGCACCCTACTAGGATGCGGTAGCGCGCAAATCGTTGCAAGAGTATGTGCATAAGCTGCTCGCTTTTCATCAATACTGAACGATTGCGGGCGCCGCGGCCCAAAATCCCGGCCCGGCGGGCGGGTGTGAACACGGATATGGGGCGGGGTATTGGCGAAAACCGGATTGCCGCCGCGAACTCCCCGCTTAGTGCAGATCGAACTCGGCCAGCGCCGCCGCCGCGAACCCCGTCGCCGCGTCGCGCATAAAATCGGCTTCCATCGAACCCGCCGGGTAAGCCTTATTCATCGATTGCGCGGCCCATGAGCCAGTCTCCGCGTCTTGCCGCTCGGCAAGCCAGTTGAGCGCATACATCAGCCGCTTGTCCTTATGCGATGCCCCCGCCCTTTGCAACGTGTAAGTCACCAGAGCCGTGGCGTAGGCGTTCGAACCGGGCGCGGCCGCCGGTGCGTTCGCGTGCGCGCCCCACGGTCCCAGCGATTCCAGCGTCCAGCCGTGGTCCTTTTGCTGCAGCTTCCACAACTCCGCGATCAACGCCGCTCGCGCCTGCTTCGTCATCAGCCCGGGCAGATTCTGCGCGGACCACAGCAGCCCCAACCGGTTGTGCAGCGGCTGTCCCGGCTGGTTCTTCTGTAAGTAACCGATCAACGCGGCCACGCGCGGTGCCACGTCCGCTCGCGCGCGATACGCCGGCGGCATGGAACTGACCGCCAGCGCCGCCAGCGTCGCGCCATAGTAGGGCGACACCGTCGTCTCCCAGGGATCCAAGTCGAGCGAGAACCACGTCCATGCGCCCGCGTTCGGTCCCTCGCGCAATTGCGTCGCCCACATGCGGTCGAGCGCCGCGGTGTCGGGCGCCAGCGCCACGGCGGCAATCACCGACTCCACCGCGTAGCCGGGCTTGTAGGGCGGCTCGGGCATCGGCTTGCCCAACCGGTGGCGCAGGCTTTCCAATAGCGCCGTCTCGTGTTTCGCCGGCGCGCTCTCGTTCAACAGCTTGCGCATCGTGGGCCGCGCGAGCAGATACGTCAGGTTCGTGTGGCAGGAAACACAGGTGCCCCCGGCCGCCTGCGCCGGCTTCCATTCGGCCCACTGTTGTTGCTTGGCGTCCAGATATTTGGCCGCAAGCAACGATTCCCAATCGCCCGCGCGGAGCGGGGCGGCGCCTAAGTAGGCAACGGCGGCAACGAAACACGCAGGGGCGGTAACTGAACACGCAACGGCGGCGAGGCGCATGGCCCCTATTGTCTCACTCAGTGCGGTGTCGGCTTCTCGGCGCCCAGGCCCGTATTGCCCCGCACCTGCAGCTCGGCGAACTTGATCTCCGACGACCGGTCGCCGCTCACCAGCGTCGCAATCACCGCCGCCGCGAACCCAATCGGAATCGACAGAATCCCCGGATTCTCCAGCGGGAAAATCGCCGCCGCCCCGCGCACGCCGGGGCCGATCATGATCAGCCCGATCGACGACGCCAGTCCCGCGCCCAACGCCGCCACCGCGCCCGCCGTGTTGAACCGCTTCCAGAAGATCGAAAGCACAATGGCCGGCAGATTCGCGCTCGCGGCCACCGAGAACGCGAGCCCCACCAGGAACGCTACGTTCGCCCCCGGTCCCAACGCGATCGCCAGCACAATGGCGACAATGCCCACCACGAACGCCGTAATGCGGGCCACTTTCACCTCTTCATACGGGCCGCGGTCGCTGCCGTGATGCACCACGTTGGTCCAAAAGTCGTGCGAGAAGCTCGACGACGCCGAGATCGTCAACCCCGCCACCACGGCCAGAATCGTCGCAAACGCCACCGCCGAAATAAACGCGAAGAACGTGTCGCCGCCCAACGCCTGTGCCAGCAGCGGCGCGCTCATGTTGATGCCGCCGTTCTTCGTAATGAAATCGCGGCCCACGATCGTCGCCGCCCCAAAACCCAGGAACGTCGTCATCACATAAAACGCTCCGATAATCGCCATCGCCCACACCACGCTCACTCGCGCCGTGCGCGCGTCCGGCACCGTGTAGAAGCGAATCAGAATGTGCGGCAAACCCGCCGTGCCGAAGATCAGCGCCATGCCCAGGCTGATCAAATCCAGCGCCCCGTAGGGCGGCTTGTACTTCAGCCCCGGCGTGAGGAAGTCCTGCTCCACGGCCACGCCGTTCAGCGTGTAGCGAACATGCGTCACCGCGTCGAAGAACGCCGTGAAGCTGAAGCCGAAATGCCCCAGCACGAGAACGCTCAGCAGCAGCGTGCCGCCCATCAGCAGCACCGCCTTCACAATCTGCACCCAGGTCGTCGCCAGCATGCCGCCGAAGACGACGTACACGATCATGAGCAACCCCACACCCACCACCGCCGTCGAATAGCCGATGCCCGAATCCTTCAACAGCAGGCTCACCAGCGCGCCCGCGCCCACCATCTGGGCAATCATGTAGAACGTGCTCACGGTAAGAGTCGCCAGAGCCGCCATGGCCCGCACCGGACGCGCCGACAGGCGGTAGGCCAGAATATCGGCCATCGTGTACTTGCCCGCGTTGCGCAGCGGCTCGGCCACAATCAGCAGCACCGTCAGATAGGCCACCAGCCAGCCCACCGAATACATAAACCCGTCGTAGCCGTTGAAGGCGATCAAACCGGCGATGCCCAGAAACGAAGCGGCCGACATGTAGTCGCCCGCCACCGCCAGCCCGTTCTGCCAGCCCGTGATGCGGCGGCCCGCCGCGAAATAGGACGCCGCGCCGCTCGAACGCCGGGAGGCCCAGGCCGTAATCGCCAGCGTCAGCGCGACAAACGCAAGAAAGATGAAAAGAGGTGCGGTCATTGCGCCGACGATCCCTTCGGCGCGTCGTTCAACGCCACCACCTCATCGGCCATGGCGTCAAAACGCCGCGCCGCCCGCGTATACAGGAACGCGATGATCCACGCCATCGCAAACTGCGAAAGCGCGAACACGTAGGCGATGTTCAGAGGACCGAAAATCTTCCGGCTCATGAACTCGGGAAAGTAGCCGACCAGCAGCGGAAGGGCAAAATAGTAGGCGCAAAAAAAGAGCGTGGCCGGCACGACAAACGCGGCCTTGGCCCGTAGCAAATGGCGGAACTGCGGCGTCGCGGCAAGGCGTTCCCAGTCCGGCGGTCGGTGAGAGGACATGGGGTCTAGCTTACAGGAGAGCCGCCGCGCGTCTCCATCCGGTCACTGCATCGGGATCGCGCGATGCGGAATTCGGCCCCGTTCGATTCGCGGCCCGGCCGCGGGCAACGCGATCCCATTCCCGTCCGCGCAGACCGCCACCGGCGCCGCGCCACAGCTCTGGCTGAGCGCCCGCTCCAGCGTCAGAAACTGGTGCGAAGCCTCCGGCTCGCTTTCCTCGTGCCACCCGAACGGCCCCGGACCGGGTGTGATGTGGCCGGCCCGCAGCAGCGCGCCCATCTGTTCGGAAGGCACCGGCCTGCTGGCCAGATACCCCTGTACCTGGTCGCATCGCTGCGCGGCGAGGAATGTCCGCTGGTCGCTTCGCTCCACGCCCTCGGCAATCACGGAAAGGTCCAGGTTGTGCGCCAGCGAAATCAAACCCTTTGCAATCGCCGCCGCCTTGGCGTCGGTCGTTATGTCGGCGACAAAGCAGCGGTCGATCTTCAAAGTTTGAAAGCTGAACTGCCGCAGATAATTGAGCGACGAGTAGCCCGTGCCGAAATCGTCGATCGAGATGCCGATGCCTTTCGACACCAGTTGCGCGAGCGTCGCCGGCGCCAGGTCCAGGTTGCTCATCAGCGCCGTCTCTGTCAGCTCCAACTCGAGCCAACGCGGATCGAGGCCCGTCTCGTCGAGAATGCTCATCACGCGCTTGGGAAAATCCTTCTGCTGCAGTTGCCTCGCCGAAAGGTTCACGGCAATCCGCACCGGCGCAATGCCACG
>CAYUZM010000275.1:0-7086 GCA_964449665.1 uncultured Solibacteraceae bacterium | reverse complement strand
AACTCCGCATGGCCCGCAGGGGCGGGATTGCGGCGTGTGTTTCGATCCCTCCACCCGGACGCTGCTGTGTGTGGCCCGCGTTACGCAGCCTGGCGCAAACATGCCTGCGGTGACCGAATCCGAAGTGCTTACGGCCAGCGAAGGCATGCGCGGCATGATGGACTACTACGCGCACGCCGAAAGCACGGGGCCCATCCTCGAACGGCTCGCCGCGTTGTCGCCGGCCATGCTCGCCTGCCAGCACGGCAGCGCTTATCGCGGCGATGGCGCTGCGCTGCTGCGAGAGTTGTCGGCGCGGATACGCACGGCGGCGGAATGAGAAACTAGAGTGCATGGTCTTTCTTGGAGGAGCGTGCGGCCGGACAACTTGGCGGCGCGACGTGGCGATACCGCTACTCGAAGCCGCCGGTGTTGCCTATTACAACCCGCAGTTGGGTGAAGGGGAGTGGACGCCCGCATGCGAAGCGGCCGAAATGCGCGCCAAGGCCGAAGCCGATGTGCTGCTCTTCGTCATCAGCGGCGAAACGCGGGGCGTGGCGAGCATCGGCGAAGCGGCGTATCTGCTGGGCGCGCGGCGTCCGCTGGCGTTGATGGTGACCGATTCCACCGCGCCGGACGCGGCCGAACGCGACGACTTGAACCGCGGCCGCATCTTTTTGCGAAGTATGGCGCGGGAGCATGACGTGCCGGTGTTCACCGATGTGGCTTCGGCGGCGCATTATGCAATCGAGTTGGTGCGGGCTGGGGCGGGGCGCGATCAGGTGCGCGAGGTGCTCAACGAAGTGCGCTTCAAGGACGCATCGTTCTTATTGGAAGAAATCGAGGGTGGCTTCCTGATGCAGTTGCGCCACGCCGAGCAGGATGTAGCCACCGGGGTGCGTGAAATGTACCGGGGCCGTCAGTGGTTCATCCCGCGTGGCGCGGGGCGTGGGGAGATCGTGCGGACGGCGTTCTTGGCGGCGGCGGTTTGGCAGGAGCACGAAGCGCGCGAGGCGTTCACCTATCGTGGTGCGCGGGTGTTTGGTCCGCATGGGGATGTCGACGAGTTGGCCGGCAAGGGTTAGTACGGCGCTTGGATGCACTCTTCGCAGTAGACGCCTTGGCCCTTGCGCCGCCACTCTTGCTCGCCGAACACGAAGGGTTCCAGTCGGGGCGTGGAGAAGACGCGATGCACGTGCTCTTGCGCGCCGGATTCGCGTGTGAACGCGGCAGGGAACGGTTGTGGTTCGACACGGCGGTCAAGGGCGGGATTCAGGAAGAAGGGCATCGAGAGCCGCGAGCCGCCTTTGCTGATGACGCGGTGCGGCGTGGAGGCAAGTCGGCCTTGCGTAGCGAACTCGAGAATCTCGCCAACGTTTACAGGGATCACTCCGGGCGTGGTGGGTACAGCGAGCCATTCGCCTTCGGGCGTTCGAACCTCCAGGCCTCCCGCAGTGTCCTGCAACAAAAGAGTGATCCAGCTGAAATCGACGTGAGGGGCGACGCCCGAGCGTGGTTGCGCGCGCGGCGTCTCTTGGTAATGGATGAGCTTCAACAGAAGATAGGGTTGCTCGTCTTCGGGAAGAAATGACGCGTTGCCCGTGATGGCGGCTAAAATGTCGCGAGCGGCCCGCTCAAGGTCGGCCATCAGCCAAAGCATGCGCGCCCGCCACGCCGGGTCCGCGGGCCATCGGTTTGGACCGCGAAGCGTATTGTGCGTGGGCACATCGCCGCACGCCGCTTCTTCGCGGCCAAAGTGAATCTGCTCGCGCCAGTCGCGGGCGTTCCGCATGACGCTGTAGCCGCGAAAGTGCGGCGAGGCTTCGATGGCGAGCGCTCGCTTCGCGTCGCCGGGAAGCGCGAAAAACGCGCGGGCGTCTTCGATCGCCGCCAGGCATCGCGAGGGTGGAAAGAGAGGATGCGTGGCGAGGTAACTGCCGGTGCGCGTGAGGGGTTCGAGGGTCAAACGGGAGCCAATAAGGCTATCCTAGCGCGGGCGTGAAATAATGGAGGCACCGCCTCACTCGGCGGCATCCCAATGAAGATTTGCTATTTCGATGCGTTCGCCGGGATCAGCGGCGACATGACGGTAGGGGCGCTTGTCGATGCGGGCGCCGACGCGGCCGCGTTGATTGCCGCGCTGGACAGCCTCGCCACGGGCGCGCAGTTCTCCGTTGAGAAGACGAAACGGCGCGGCATTGCCGCTTCGAAGTTTCACGTCAACGGCACCGACACCAAAAAGCACCGGCATCTGCCGCACATTGTGCAGATGATCGACGGCGCGGCGCTCAGCGAACGGGCGCGGGCCAATGCCAAGCTCGTGTTTCAGAAGCTGGGCGAGAGCGAGTCGTCCGTACACGGAACGCCCATTGAGAAAGTTCACTTCCACGAAGTGGGCGCCGTGGACTCAATCGCCGTTATTGTGGGCGCCTGCGTGGCGCTCGATCTGCTGGGCGTGGAGGCCATTGTCTGTTCGCCGGTCAACGTGGGCAGCGGCACGGTGAACACGGAGCACGGCATCATGCCCGTGCCGGCCCCGGCGACGGCCCTGCTGCTGAAGGGCAAGCCGATCTATTCGCGCGGACCGGCCTCGGAGCTGGCCACGCCGACGGGCGCCGCGATTGTGACCGCCCTGGCGGGCGACTTCGGCGCGATGCCCGCCTTGCGCATCGAGAGCATCGGCTATGGCGCGGGCGATAAGGACTTCCTGGAGCACGCAAACGTGCTGCGCGCCATGATCGGCGAGTCCAGCGGGGCGCGCGAGTCGACGATGGTCGAAGTGATTGAAGCCAACATCGACGATTCGACTCCGGAGGTGCTCGGCTGGGCGATGGAAAAGCTGCTCGACGCCGGCGCGCTCGATGTGACGATGCAGGCCCTGCTGATGAAAAAATCGCGGCCCGGAACGCTGCTGCGCGTGCTGGCTCGGCCTGAGGATCGCGAGAAACTGGCGGGCCTGATGATGACGGAAACGTCCTCGCTGGGCGTGCGGTTCTATTCGGCCGAACGCCGCGTGCAGGCCCGGCGGATCGTGGAAGTGGAAACGCCGCACGGGCGGGCTCGCGTGAAGGTGGCCGAAAACGGAGCGTTCGCTCCGGAATACGAGGACTGCCGCACGCTGGCGCGCACCACCGGATTGCCGTTGCAGCAGATTTTGAGCGAAGTCAGTCAGGCCTACACGAAGAATGCCTAAGTTCTATCTCACGACTCCTATTTATTACGTGAATGCCGCGCCGCACATCGGGCACACGTATACGACGATTGCGGCCGACCTCATCAAACGCTACAAGGCCATGAGCGGCTATGAAGTCGTCCTGACCACCGGCACCGACGAGCACGGCCAAAAGATCGAGCGCGCCGCCAAGAACGCCGGCAAAACGCCGCAAGAGTTCACCGATCTCATCTCGGCCGAGTTCCGGCAGCAGTGGGAGACGCTGGGGCTGAGTATCGACCGCTTCCGCCGAACCTCGGACCCGAAACATCACGTCGCGGTCCAGCAGTTGTACCGGCGCTGCAAAGACGCGGGCTACATCTACAAGGGCTCCTACACCGGGCAGTATTGCGTGTTCGACGAGTTGTATGTGAACGAGGCCAAACCCGGCGATCCCTGTCCCGATTGCGGGCGGCCGACCGAGACGGTCACCGAGGAGAACCTCTACTTCAAGCTGTCGGCCTTCACCGAACGGCTTTTGAAGCTGTATGAGGAGCACCCGGAGTTCATTCAGCCCGAGACGCGGCGCAACGAGGTGATCGCCTTCGTGTCGCAGGGATTGAAAGACCTGTCCATCTCGCGCACGACCATCCAGTGGGGCATTCCCGTTCCCGATGAGCCCGGGCACGTGTTCTACGTCTGGTTCGACGCGTTGATGACCTACTGGAGCGCAGTCGAAGGCGAGGCGGCCTCGGGCGAATCGCTTTGGCCCGCGGACCTGCACCTGATCGGCAAGGAAATCGTGCGCTTCCATGCCATCTATTGGCCGTCGTTTCTCTGGGCGGCGGGCTGGGAGTTGCCGAAGCGGATCTTCGCCCACGGCTGGCTGCTCTTTGAGAACGACAAGATGTCGAAGTCGCGCGGAAACATTGTGCGCGCAACGCCGATCCGCGACGTGATGGGCGTGGACGCGTTGCGCTACTTCCTCCTGCGCGAGATTCATTTCGGACAGGACGGTAGTTTCAGCTTTGACGCGTTGGTGGGCCGCTACAACTCGGATTTAGCGAACGGGCTGGGCAACCTCGCCAGCCGCACCTTGAGCATGATCCGGCAGTATCGCGGCGGGGTGATTCCGGCCTCGCCAGGCGCCGCGAGCGTGGGAGATGCGGCGATTGCCGAAGCGGCGCGCGTGTCCATCGAACAGGCGCGGGCGAGCTTTGATGAGTTCGCGTTTTCGAAGGGCCTGGACGCGGTGTGGGCCTTGTTGTCGGCCGTGGACAAGTTCATCGTCGAACGGGCGCCTTGGAAGCTGGTCAAGGACCCCGCGGCGGCGGGCCAGTTGGACGAGACGCTCTACACGGCAGCGGAAGTGCTGCGTGTGGTGACCGTGTTGCTTGCGCCCGTGATGCCCGATTCCGCGCGGAAGATCTGGGCGCAGTTGGGATGCGCGGAGGCGCTGGACTCGCAGAGAATCGATCAACTTGCCTGGGGCCAATTGAAAGGCGGCCAGGCCGTCGGCGAACCCGCCACCGTCTTCCCGCGCGTCGAGGTTGGTCCCGCGGTGGAGCAAATGCGCGCGCTCGAAGAGAAGGAAACAGCGCGCCAGAAGGCCCTGCTCGGGCAGAAGGACGAAGCACCCGCCACTCCCGCCGGCAAGCGGCCGGAGGCCATGCCGCCAATCAATATCGACGATTTCGTCAAAGTGGACTTGCGCGTGGGCGTCGTGAACACCGCCGAGCGCGTAAAGGGCGCCGATAAATTGCTGCACCTGAGCGTGGACATCGGCGAAGAAGCGCCGCGCAGCATTGTCGCGGGCATTGCGCTGGCCTATGAGCCGGAGAAGTTGATCGGCCGCAAAGTCGTCATCGTGGCGAATCTGGAGCCTCGCAAATTGCGCGGCATTTTGAGCCAGGGCATGATTGTCGCGGCGTCGCTCGAAGGCGGCTCGCCCGTGCTCACGGGGTTCCTCGAAGACGTTCCGGTGGGGGCGCGCCTGAAGTAGATGGGCCTCGTCGATTCGCATTGTCATCTGGACGGGCCCCGGTTTACCGAGGACCGCGAGGCCGTGATCGCGCGCGCGCTCGAGGCCGGCGTCGAGCGGATGCTCTCGATCGGATCGGGCGATGGGCCGCCGGATCTGGAGGCCGCCATTCGCATCGCCGATCGGTATGCGCCCGTATGGGCGACCGTTGGCGTCCACCCGCACGATGCCGAAAAGGCAACCGGCGCCACGTTGCAGGAACTTGAGGCACTGTTGCGGCATCCCAAAGTTGTGGGCCTCGGCGAGATTGGACTCGACTATCACTACGACCATTCGCCGCGCGACGTGCAGAAAGCGGTCTTCCGCGATCAGCTCGCGGTTGCGAAGTCCGCGGGCGTGCCGGTGATCATTCACACGCGCGAGGCATGGGACGACACCTTTGCGATTTTAGAGGAGCATTGGGCGCCCGCCGGGCTGCCGGGCATCATGCATTGCTTCAGCGGAGGCGTGGCCGAAGCGGAGCGTTCCATGGCCATGGGCTTCCGGATCAGCATTGCGGGCGTAGTAACCTTCCCCAAGTCGGACGAGTTGCGCGCGGTAGCGAAGGTTGTACCGGCAGACCGTCTGCTGGTGGAAACAGATTCGCCCTATCTGGCTCCCGTGCCCTACCGGGGCAAGCGAAACGAGCCGGCCTATGTGGTCGAAACGGCAAAGCGGGTCGCCGCGGAACGGGGTGTGAGCTATGAAGAGTTGTGCCGCGTGACAGTGGAGAATTTCGACAAATTGTTCCCGGCGGCCGCCGCTGAAAAAAAACCCATGTTTGCGGGGGGCTAAGCCACATGGATACACTGAAGAGTTTCATGGCATTCAGCAGGCTGGGCGCAACCTTGACGGCGCTCGAAATCCGCGAACTCGTAAAAGCGGATCTTGAGAAGGTGGAGCGTGTCATCGGCCTGGAGTCGGTTGCCTCCGCCGAGGTGGTGACCTCCATCAGCCGCCATTTGCAGGTGAACGGGGGCAAGCGGCTGCGGCCGATTCTGCTGCTGCTCGCCAACAAATTGGCGGGGACCACCACCGACAGCGCCATTGCGCTGGCGGCCGTGGTGGAGATGATCCACACCGCGACACTGGTGCACGACGACGTCATCGACGAAGCGCGAACCAGGCGCGGCCAGCCTTCGGCGAACGTACTGTGGGGCAACCAGACCTGCGTGCTCGCCGGCGACTGGCTCTACATGCAGGCGTTCCAGATTGCACTGCGCGAGCGGAACTTCGCCATCCTCGACATTCTGATCTCGCTCACGCAGATGATGGTGGAAGGCGAACTGCGCCAGTTGGAGACCATGGGCAAGATCGCGGTCACTGAGTCCGACTACATGGAACTGGTGGACCGCAAAACGGCGAGCCTGTTCGCCGCCTGCGCGCGCCTGGGCGCCGTCGTGGCCGGCGCCGACGAGTCGGCCGAGAGCCGGTTGAACGATTACGCTTGGAACCTCGGCATGGCGTTCCAACTGGTGGATGACGTGCTGGATTTCACCGCGAGCGAGCGCGTGCTCGGCAAGCCCGTGGGCAACGACCTGCGCGAAGGCAAGGTGACTCTGCCGCTGATCTACGCGCTGACCGAGGCGACGGCCGGCGAGCGCGAAATGGTGGCGCGGGTGCTGGCCGACCGCAACTATGAAGCCGTGCCGTTTGCCCATGTGCAGAAGATGGTGAAGCGCTACGAAGGCATCGCGAAGGCGAAGGCCAGGGCGCAGGAGTTTACCGAGAAGGCGCGGTCTCTCGTGCTGAGTTTTCCGGAGAGCGCCTATCAGCGGGCCCTGCTGTCGGTGACGGATCTGGTCACCGAGCGGGATCACTAGAGCCGCTTCGACGAAAGTGTTGACCGCCCTCGTACGGCAGACCTCCTGTTCTGTCGCCTCCGTTCTCAATAACTCCCTCCGTCCCAGCGCAAGACAGGGGCCGGCAGAAACGC
>CAYUZM010000274.1:0-7102 GCA_964449665.1 uncultured Solibacteraceae bacterium | reverse complement strand
CGCTCGCAGCAACGCGGCGAGATCGTCGCCATCCTCGACGCGCAAGATGTGCTGCCCTACGTGCACCAGCGCTACGACGACATGCACCCCACCGGGGGCACCCCGAAGGAGAGCAAGTGAGCCGATCTGCAGACCGCTTCATGGTGATCTCGGCGGACTGTCACGCCGGGCTCCCCAACGCTGAGTACCGCGACTGGCCCCACCCGTCCGTCCCCCAGGCGCTGGATGTCCGCCGCGCCCAGCGAACTCGCCACCAATAACGCCACCCAAGCGACCCGCATCGCTTACCCCTTCAACAGCCCCGCCAGCGGACCCGTGCTGTCGGCAAACCGTTCCACCGGCGTCCCGAACGCCTCCAGCATCGAAACATACAGGTTCGCCATCGGGCTATCCACGCCGTACGTCAAATGCTGACCCGCATCAATCCGCCCGCCCCCCTTGCCGCCCAGCAAAATCGGCAGCTTATGCGGATCATGCTTGTTCCCATCGTTCAACGCCGAAGCAAACATCACCATCGAGTTGTCGAGCACGGTCGACTCGCCTTCCTTCATGCCCTTCAGCTTCTCCAATAGGTAGGCATACTGCTGCACGTGCCAGCGGCTGATGATCTCGTACTGCCGCAGCTTGTCGGCGTCGTTCTGGTGGTGCGAAGCGTCGTGATGCCCAATGCCCACGCCATCCAGAAACCGGAAGCTCACGTTCGAAACCGCGTTACCAAACATGAACGTCGCCACGCGCGTGATGTCGGTCTGAAACGCCACCGCAATCATGTCCATCATCAGGCGCACATGCTCGGCATGGTCCACCGGCCGGTCCGTCGGGACCGCGTTCGCGTCCATTTCTGCGCGCGCCTTCCAAGGCTGCTGCGACGCGTTCGACGCCCGCTCCACGCGCTCTTCGAGCGACCGCATCACCGAAAGATACTCATCCAGCCGGATCTTGTCCGCCTGCCCCACCTGCGCCCGAAGCCGCTTGGCGTCGCCCTGCACGCGGTCCAGCAGCAGCGCATCCATCTTCGCGGCGTTGCCCTTCGGACCCGAAGCCGCCCGGAACAACCGCTCATACACCGACCGAGGATTCAACTCCCGTGCCAGCGGCGTATTCGCGTTCGCCCAGGCGATGTGCGAGCCATACACGCGCGTATACCCAACCACCGCATCCACGCCAATCGCCACCGGCGTCACGCCCAATTCCAGCGACGGCAGCGGCGTTTGATTCGCAATCCGCTGCGCCGCCAGTTGGTCCACCGAAATGCCATTCGCAATATCGGCGCCCGGCGTCTTCTTGATCGTTTCGCACGTCAGAATCGCGGCTTCTTTAACGTAGTGCCCGTCGCCGCCCTTCGAGTTCGCGTTCCACAGATTGCTGAATACCGTCAGGTGATCGCGCACGCCTGCCAGCGGCTGCAGCGTCGGCGAAAGCTTGAAATCGCGCCCCGTCGTCTCCGGCCACCACCCATGCACGTTCACCCCATTCGGCATGTAAAGGAAGGCCATCCGCACCGGCGGCTTCTGCGACGCCGTTGAGGCCATCGCCTCCATCCAGGGCAGCCCCAACGCCACGCCCGCGCCCCTCAAAATCGACCTGCGCGACAGTGCCTTCATGACTTCGGTTTCTCCTTCGTCTGCGTTGTCTGCGGCGCGGCAGCCTGATACCGGAACGGCACGCTCAGCACGATGGCTTCCACCAGCGCTTGAGCCGTGTAGTCCCTCTCCTTCAATTTAGCCACTATTTCGTCTACTGTACAGGAATCCCGCAGCGTCAGCCCGCGCCCCAGCGCATAGCCCAGCATCTTCTTTGTCAGATTGCGCAGAAACAGCTCCTTCCGCGCCATCAACATCGACTTCAACCCCGCCGGACCTTCGAACTTCGTCCCATCGGCCAACTCACCGCGCGTGTCCACCGGCTTGCCCGCATCTTCGGTACGCCAGCGCCCGATCACATCGTAGTTCTCCATCGCGAACCCCAGCCCGTCAATGCGGCTGTGGCAGCTCGCGCACACCGGGTTCGCCCGATGCTGCTCCAATCGCTCGCGCATCGACTTCGGAGCGCCCGCATTTGGGCGAGCTTCCAACGCCGGCACATCCGGTGGCGGCGGAGGCGGCGGCGTGCCCAGTATCGATTCCAGAATCCACGCACCACGCAGCACCGGGCTCGTCCGGTACGGATATGACGAAACCGTCTGCACCGCGGGCATACCCAGCAGGCCGCCGCGATCCGAACCCGCCGGCAGTTCCACCCACTGCGGCTGCGTGCGGTTGTTCGCCAGCAGCGACAGCTTAATGCCGAAATGCTTCTCCAGGTGGCTCGTCGCAATCGTGTGCGTCGAGTCGATAAAGTTCAGCACGCTCAAATTGCGCGCCAGCAACTCCCGCATGAAGTAGACCGGCTGCAAGCGAATATCCCCGCCCAGGTCCTCGTTCTTCACATGATCGGCAAACAGCTTCGCGTCCGGCGCCTTCTCGCCCTTCAGGTCGCGCGTGTGCAGCCACTGCTCGATGAACCGCCGCGCGAAAACTTCGGCCCTGTCGTTGCGCAACATTCTCGGCAGGATTTGTTTGATCACCTCCGGGTCGTGCAGCTTGCCCTTGGCGGCGATGTCGAACAAAAACTCGTCCGGCATCGTGCCCCAAACAAAATAGGAAATACGCGAGGCAAGCGAATACTGATCCAGCGGACGCGCCGCGCCCGTCGCGTTCGGCGGCTCGTAACGATACAGGAACATCGGCGAAACCAGCACGCCGCGTATCGCGAAATACACCGCCGGCTCATGCTCCTGCCCCTCGGCCCGCGCCGCCCGGTAGAGCGCCACATACGGCGCAATCTCGGCCTCGGTCACCGGACGCCGGAACGCATTCGGCAAGAACGCCGTCAAAATCCTCCGCGCCGCTTGTTCCGGCGTCACCCCCGGCCCCGGCTTCGCAATCAAAATCTTCTGCCGCGACTTGTGCTCCCGCGCCGCGAAGTCCACCGCCCGCTGCGCCACTTCCATGTACTTCTCCGAATGCAGCGGCGACAGAAACAACGTCTCGGCCGCATTGTCGAACCCCTCGCCCCCCGCCCCGTCCAGCGGCAACGCGCTTCCAATATCCAAGTGCAAGTCGAACAGCGATTGAATCGTCGCCGTGTACTCGTCGCGGTTCAACCGCCGCAATGGCGCGGGACCCGGCACAATCCCGCCGCTCGCCGCCCCGCACGCCTCCGCCCGCAATGTCTGCGCCACCCACGCCGTAAACTGCTCGCGCTCATCCAACTCCGGAGCCGGCGAATTCTTCGGAGGCATCTCGCCGTTATGCACGCGCCGGTTCAGCGCCGTCCACTTCAGCGCCTCCGTCTTGAGCGACTCCTCGGCCGCCACCCGCTCGATCGAAAATCCGCCCACGCCCGACTTGCCGCTATGACACGCCTTGCAATAGGTCGTGAGATAAGTCTGCGCCTCGGCGAAAGTATAAGGACCGGTCTGCGAGCGAAGCGCCAGCGGCGCAAGGGCAATGGCAATGAGAGCGGAACGCCACATGGAGGTGCTTCCATCTTATAGCCGTCGCGCGCGAATCCGCCTCTAGGTCAGAACAGGTTCGAAAGAATGAGCGCGGCGATTGTGATCCAAATGAACAAAGCACCCGCGAGATGGATATATCCTACCCGTCGCACGGCCTTCGACTCTGGACGGTCCCACGCCCAGGTACCCTTCTGTGTCCAGGAACTATTGAGCCAGCCCTCAGGGTCGCGAGCCATGAATGTCGCGTTCACGGTAAAGAAGCATAGAAACAGCCCGCCCGCGAGCAAGGCCACGAACTCCATACCAGCCAGCGCCCCCTCTTACTGCGCCTTCGCCCGCAGCCCCTTCGTGTCGATCCGGTCCCACCACTGCCTGAGCTCCGCCGCTTCGATGCCGTTCCCCTTCACGGACACCAGGAACCGCTTGCCCACCAGCACCGACAAGTCGCCGTTCTTGCTGTCGTTCTTATACTCCTCGCGCCCCGGATCGTCGTTGATCTTGATGCCCTTGTTATACCCCTCGGTCGACTCCTGCGAAAAACTCGCCATCAGAAAGAACGGCGCGTACAACGCCTGCCGGAACGCCCAATCGGTGATCTTCACCTCCATGCGCTTCTCACCCATCGTGTAGTCGCGCTCCGCTTCGCTGAACTTCATATCGCCCATCTGATTGCTCTGCCCCTTCGGCTTCGACCCCTCCCATCCCGAAGGCGGCTCCGGCAAAAACGGCAGCAGTTCCGTGTAGCTCACCGCGTCCACCGGCTTCATCTTTTCCAATTCGGCCTGAATGCTCTGCAAGTCGGAGCCCGCCTTCGCCATCTGCGCGGCAAAGCCAATCGGATTCTTCGAAAGCGTCTCCCCCTCGACGACCGTCTCCGATTCCTTCTTTCCCCCACAAGCGGCCAGCGCCGCAATCAAGACCCATACGGAAATGTTTCGCATAGTGTCCCTGAGTATAGGACAGCCCCCGCCCCGTGAATAGCCCGCCGCGCCCGCTCATCGCTCCCACTCGCCGCCCCAGGCAAATCGCCCGCCAACCTCAGACCCGCAAATCGCCTCTGCCTCCATGCCCGTAATTCGTCCCCGCTCCCATCCCGGCAAATCGCCCCACCCCATCCAGGCGGCTTGCCCCCGCCTCCATCCCGGCAAATCGCCCCATCCGCCGCCCCGGCCCGCCGCGCTATAGTGACGCCATGACGCGCTCACTCCTCGCCGCCCTCGCCTCCACTGCCGCTCTTTGCGCGCAGGTCCCGTCCGGCCTCACTTTCCACGCCTCGTTTGAAAGCGAATCCGCCAAGGTCGCCAAAGGCGACGCCCGCCTCCACTCCGCGCCCAACTATAAACAGCAGTCCGAAGCCAAGCCCGGACTTGCCGCCGCCCCCAACGCCAAACTTGCCCCCGGCGAAGGCCGCAACGGCTCCGGCGCCCTCAAGTTCACCGCAAAGAACGAGAACTCTGTCTTCTACCGCGCCGACAAGAACATCGCCTTCAACGGCAAGAACTGGACCGGCACCATCTCCTTCTTCCTCAAACTCGATCCCGAAACCGACCTCGCCGCCGGCTTCTGCGATCCCATCCAGATCACCGACAAGGCCTACAACGATTCCGCCATCTGGGTCGACTTCACCAAGGACGACAAGCCCCGCCACTTCCGCCTCGGCGTCTTCGGCGAACTCAAGGTGTGGAATCCCTCCAACATCACCTCCGGCCCCAACCCCGCTTTCGACAACCGCCTCGTCGTCGTCAAGAAAACACCCTTCGCCCGCGACCGCTGGACCCACGTCGCCATAACCCACCGGTCCCTCGGCGGCGGCAAAGGCACGGCCACTCTTTACCTCGACGGCACCGCAATGGGCACCACTCCCACGATTGCCGAATCCTTCGCCTGGGATCCCGCCCTCTCCGCCATCCGCCTCGGCGTCAACTACGTCGGCCTCATGGATGACGTGATGGTCTTCAATCGCGCGCTGTCCGCCGCCGAAATTCAGTCGCTGGGAAAGTGAGTCGCGTCCAGCGGTAATCTGAGGTTGTGAACTCCCTGCGCCCACTCTCCGGCCCCTCTCTCGCGCGAGCCATCGAGCGTCTGCGCAACCCCATTCCCGGAAGCAAAATCGAGGCGGCGCAAAACTTCGGGATCGATCTGTCGCTGCTGACCGAACAAATTCAACTCGCTCCCGCCGAGCGCGCCCGTCGGATGCACTCACTAGCCCAGCATGCCGAATCCGTTCGTGGCGCCACTCGCAAATCTCGTGTATGAATTTTGCGACTATCGTTCAGCCTCTATGTGATCACGGTATCGACTTCGTCGTCATCGAAGGCTGGGCGGCAATCATTCACGGTAGCGCCCATGTGACGAACGATCTCGATATCTGTAGCAACCCTTCCATCCCTCGCGCAGAGGAACGGCATCGCCGGCGCCGGATTCTCCGAATCGCGTGATCGATTCGAGTATGCCTAGCGCGACGGACCGGTCGATGGCCCGAAGCTGAGATCGTGCCTCCTGTGTGAATGGGAAGCGCATGGACTCGCCTATTCGCCCAGAATCTTCTCAACCATCTCGTCGAAATTCCGGCACACGATGGCTTCACCCGCCTCCGCCTGGCTTAGGCCTTGCCGGATCGATCCCCCCAATTCCTCGCTGATCGCTTCCTGCGACAAAAACAGGAGGAATCTCTGCGCCGGCGCCATCTCCTGCTCGGGCAGCCCGTCCACAAGCTGGTGGAGTTGATCGCGGGTGATCGCCATAGTCGTTCCCTGGATCTAACTCTACCTGGAATGACGCTGCCCTGAACATCCCGAAGGATCTATAGACCCAATTGGCAGCTATGATGCCCGCCGCCGCCCCAATCCCTCCGCGATCATGGCGGTCACAAGAGTATTGAGACTCACGCCCTCTTGTTTTGCCTTTGCCACTAGGCGTGCGTGGAGACTTCGCGGTACACGCTGTCTCCACTGCCCACTCGCCGCGCCCGATTTGGGAATGGTGTCCCCGTGCTTTGCGCAATCCAATAGGTAAGCTTTCACTGCGTCACTGCCATTCACGAGCGCTTCCTCCGGAGTCTCTCCATCGGAAATACAACCAGGAAGATCCGGATACTCGATCGCGAAGCCCCCACCGTCGGATTCTGCGAGTGGGCGGATCGTGAAGGGGTACGAGTGTATGAGGTCCTTGTCAATCTTCATGTGCCTCACCTATTCTGCCAATCAAGTCCACAAACTGCCGAACGTACACAGGCTTTATCGGGCGGCGTGCTGGAACGGAAAGCCGACCTGCCTTGGGATGCCGGAAAATGACATGACTGGTGCCATGCTGGTCGTGCTCGATCCCTTTGCTCCCGGCCACCACCTTCAAGTCGTCAATCCGCCAATCACGCGCATTTCGCCGCATCTTGGCAAGCAGCTTCGACGCGTTCGACACGACTTAATGGTATCACCAGCGGTACCAGATCGGGCTGGACTCCTTTGCAGCCGCGCATTCTTCGATTGCACGCCGCAAGCACCGGTGCGCAAAATTGAGGACCTGAACGCGCGCGTATCGATGCGAAAAGGCGGGTTGATCGCTATTTGCCACGTTGGCGCCTATCTGCCCTTTCCGCAAGAGGAG
>CAYUZM010000273.1:0-7111 GCA_964449665.1 uncultured Solibacteraceae bacterium | reverse complement strand
CAACAAGCCGGTGTTCACGATGGACCGGCCCGCCAACGGCCTTCCCGAAGATTTGCGCGAACACGCCCGGCTGATGTGCGACATCATCGCCATGGCGTTTCAAACCGACAAGACGCGCGTGGCTTCGCTGCTGCTGTGCCGCGATCTTTCGGCGCTCTACTATCCGTTCCTGGAAGTGAAGGACGGGCACCACTCGGCCTCGCACGCCAACAACAACGACGGTTACGAGCGCATCTCGCGCTTCCATTTGAGCCAGCTCGCCTATCTCGCCACCAAACTCGATTCGATGCCCGAAGGCGAGGGCACCGTGCTCGACAACTCGCTGCTGATGTGGGTGAACAACATGTGGATCGGCCGTAAGCACGACAACACGCGGCTGCCCCTGGTGTTGGCCGGCGGCCTGGGCGGCACGCTGCAAACCGGCCGCACACTCGATTATCTGGAAGCGGGCGACGACAACCGGAAACTTTGCAGCCTGTTCCTGTCCATCATGGATCGCATGGACATCAAGCTGGATCGTTTCGGCGATGCCGAAGCCCGTCTGGCCAACCTGTAGCGCGGGCCGGTCGGCTGTGGCGTTCGCGCGGCATTTGCGCGCGGGGCATTTGCGCGGTGCACGCTCGGGGTATTCTCGCGGGGCACAGGTGCGGGCCACACGCGCATTCGCGGCGGCACTCGCGGCGTGGCTGGGCCGTTACTCGATGCGGTCTTTGGCCTTGGCGGCTTCCTTGGTTTGCCACTGCATGTTGGACGGCGCGTCGGGACCGCCGCGCTTCAATGGCCGGATGTGATCCACCACATAGCCCGGACAACGCCCGCTCGTTTTCCCGTTCGCCGGACACGGATTGGCCCGCTGAAACTCGCGCCTCGCCGGCGGATTGCGCTTGATCTTATTCTCGCGCGGCTCCTTGGCCACTTTGAATTTCTGCCGTTTCTGCTTCTTCGCCTTGTACACGGGCGGCTTGGAGCGTGGAATCTTGATCGCCGTCTTTGGGCGCGGCGCACGCTTGACGCCCGCGGCGTGCGCGCCGGGTGCGAGCAGAAACGCCGCCGTCAGGAGAAGAACACAGAATCGAAGGATGGTCGCGCGGTGCATGCTGCGAGTCTATCGACAGTTTTGGCTTACCACTCCACCCTCACCCAGGGTTGAATCCAATCCCACAGCAGCACAATCGCCGCTGCGATTCCCAGTACCAAATAAAGCGCCTTCCGCTTCCACGATGCCCGCCGCGCCGGCTCGCCCGTGGGTTTCCACAGTTTGTCCCGGTTGGCCGCCAGGAGCGCCTCATAGAAAGCTACATTGACGATCGAATAACGGTACCGCTCGCCTTCGAACATCTCCGAGAGATCGCCGCTGAAGTGGAAGGAACCGGTAACGGTCGTCAAGGGAGGCACGCAGTGATGCCGGGTCTCGCTCCAGGCTGTCTTCCAACACAGCAACGAAAGCAATCCAAACACCAACGCCACGCCCGCGAAGGCGGCCATCTCCAGTGCGTCCGGATGGAGAAAGTCAGGGCGCAGTTTCCACGCCAGGAACGCGCCGAAGGCTCCCAACAGTACCGCCGGTATCACGGACTGCGAACGAAAGGTCTGCAACAACTGCATCAGCGCGGGCATGCGCTTGATCTCACGTTCATGCTGTTCCAGGCAACGCGCACAGAACGGCGCCCGGCAGCCGGCGATGTGACGCGAGTTGCCGTCGTCGGAGCTTTGATCCCGGACCACCTTCTCCCAATACAACCGCTTCGCCGCGTGTTCGCCGCAACGCGCGCACACATCGGGCAGAGCCAGGCCGAGTGGCGGGCCGGTGAGGATGAGTTCGCGAACGGCGGTGGCGGCGCCCGCCGCGTGGGGCGCGGGCGTGGGCTGCGGCTCGGTCTTCCGCTCGGGCTCGGGTTGCGGCTCGGGTTGCGGCGCGGGCTGCGGCGCGGGCAGCGGCGCGGGCGTCATTTCTTGCTTGCGCCGGACTGGAGGCGAAACTCAAAAATCACGGTTCCGTCTTTCGGGTCCTCCATCACGAAGGCGACATAGCGGGGCCGTGAGCCGTCGGCATATCCCGATGCTTTGTTCATCGTGCCGTTCGGCGCGAAGAATAGCTCGAATGCGTGAACGGTGCTTGCGTCGGGCCACTGTAACCGCGCCTTCGACTGTGCTCGCGTGCCGGTCACTTCAATCAGCACCAGCGGATTGGCGGCGTCCACCATGACGGGCCAGCTCTTGCCGATGACCATCAGGGGGCGCGACTTGTCGTTCAACGTCAGGGGCAGCTTCACGCGAACCGGGTCGCCGGTAGCGGGCTTGATGGAGACTTCAAAATTCCAGGCGGTGTCGCTGGTGCTGCCGTCCTCAAAAACGCGAATGCGGTCCAGCCGGCACATGACCTGTTCCATCCGTGCCGCGGGCGCCGTGGATTGCGCACTCTGCGTTTTCCGCAACGCATCGATCTGGTGTTCGAGGTCGTCGCGTTCCCTGGTCAACTGCTCCACGCCGGTGCGAAGCTGGTCGCGCTCTCGCTCGGCGCGGTTGGCGCGCTCGGTCTCCAACCCTACGCGGTCAATCTGATTCTGCGGAGGAGGGCTGGTGGTCTGCACGACTTGCGCGGCCTGCAACTCGCGCGCGGCCTTCTCATACTTAGCCGCCTCCTCGATGCGTTTATTCGCTTCGGCGAGCAGCCTCTGATACTGCTCGGTGTCGACTTTGGGCGCCGATTCCAGCTCCTTCAAGCGCAAAGCCAGTGCGTGCGCTTCGGCCGAAGACTGCTGCGACCGGGCCCGCAACTCGGCCGCCTCCGATTTCGCCGCCAGCGCTTCGGCCGCCGCCGCCGCAGTTTCCAACTGCCGCTTGCGATACCAGCCGTAGCTGAAGAACAGCACCAGCAGCACCGCCGCGGCGGCCACCACGCGCAACGCGAGTTTCTTGCCGCGCTGCGATTCCACGAACCGCCGCCGCCAGGCAATCACGGCGCGGCTCAACGAGTCGTGATAGATCTCATACTGCGGTTCGGTCGGATAATCCGGCGCCGGAGCCACCGTGGTGAGAATGCGCTTGTCGCCTTCGGCCAGTTTGCCCAACAGCGTCTGCATCGAGACTTCGTCGACCGCGCCCTTCTCGGCTAGGTCTTTCGCGCGATAAGCGATTTTGGCGCCGCTGTCGGTCACCAGGTAATCGAACATGCGGCTGCACATCTGCCGCTCCTTCACGCTCAACGCGCCAAGCACGGTGTCCACATGGCGCCGCACGATGGCCGCCGCTCCGCCCAGACGGCGGAGCGTCTCCATGCGCAGCCGCTTGCTGCCGGTCTTCAACTCCTCGTCCCACAATTCGGTCAACACCAGTTGCAGATAGGGCGTCTCGATGCTCGTCTGCTCCTTGCGAGCGGTGCCGCGGCCGCCGTCGCCGATCACCACCGCCCCGGTCCGCACCTGCTGCAGCACCTCATCGGCGAGGCCGTCGTCGAGCGTGATTGTGCCCGGGAACGCCCGTTCGCTTTCGGGCAGCTTGTTGTATTCTTCGACGGGACCGCGAATCGCCGCCCGCGCCGCATCGGCGCCCAGCCGGTCCAGCCGGTACCAGTTGGTGAACAGGTTCGGCACGAGCGTTTTGAACCGGTCGAGCTCGGCGAGCGAATCCTCACGCAGCGAAAGCAGGAAGCTTACCGGTAAACCGCTACGGCCCACGGCCTCGGCAAATTGGATGGCAAACGACTCCGGCGCGCCGAACCTGGTTTCGTAGCGGAAATACTCCTCGAACTGGTCGAGCAGCAGCATGATGTCCACTTCGAGGGAATGGGCCACATGCGCCAACAGATCGGCCAACGTGCTTCCTTCGGGCGCGGAAACGGTTTTGCCCGCCAACTCCGACGCCTCGTCGAGAATGGTCCGCCGCAGCTCTTCCATCGCCCGCCCCTGCCAGGTGCGGAAGTAGACGATCAACAGGTCCGGGCGCTCGCCCATCTCCAAGGCTTTACGCTGGCGCTGCCGCAGATCGCGAATCGCGCCGGCGCGTAGAATCGAACTCTTCCCCACGCCGCTCGGCCCGAACAGCACCGTGACGCGGGCGCTGAACAGGTTGGCCACAATCAGTTGCGTGTCTTCCTGGCGGCCGAAAAAGAAGCGCGCGTCCTCTTCCGCGTACGGCGTCAGGCCGCGGTAAGGACAAGTGACGCGCTGGTGGACGTGCTCAGACACGCGCCGGTGCCTCCCGCACCTTCAGCAGGAAATCGGCGATCGTCATCTCGAAGATCGTCAATTTGCGGCCCTTCCAGAACTCGCGTTCCAGCGGATCGGCCTTCTCCTGAATGGCCCACGAAGCGTATTTGCGGGGCCAGTCTTTCCAGATCTTGTGCAAAATCACGCGCAGGTTCCAATCGCGCAATCCGTAGCCGAGAAAGAGAAAGTGGCTGCGCCGGAAAGGCTCGCCGAAAATCGCCGGCACGGCCGTTTGTCCCGACATGCGCGATAAGAAATCCACATAGTCGTCTTCGGTGATCACGTAGCTGCCTTCTTCGGGCGCTTCGGCAATCGAGGAACCGTGCATCTTGAAGATGGTGGGCGTCTCTTCGAGGTTCAACGCCAGGCGTTGCGGATCGACGCTCTCCCATTCGGCCGTGCCCGCGCGTTTCACGAACACCATGGGCGTGGCCATCTTGTAGACCACCACGTTATAGGTTCTGCCTTTGCGTTCGAGCGCCTGTTCGAGCAAGGTGTCGTAGTTGGTTGTGACGATGAGCGGACTCGGCAAGCCGGCGAGAAAGGTGTGCACGTCGCCCGGCTCGTAGGGGCGCAGAAAGATGCGGTTGAGCTCATCGTCCAGGCCGCCGCGTCCAGCCACGCCGTCGTAATACTGGGCCACACGCAGCAGGTCCAGAGCGGATTCGGAAGGATAGCCACTGCGGTCGTCGAGATACTTCGCCAGCTCCCAGCCGCTGGGCAGAAAATTATCCTTGGGCGACTTCCATTCGAGCCCCTTCGGCCGGCAGGAGAGCGACGCGCCCGCGCCCAGGAACGGAATGACGCGGCCGCTTGCCAGCCCGTCACGAATCAATTCATAGGGCGGTTCCAATTGAATGCCTCCGGTAATTTCTGATTATCCTGACACAAATTGAGACAAAACGCGATGCGCTAAGCTCGAATGGTTTCCATGCTGGCAGGCGAGGTCTTCCGTTTCTTACTGGACAAAATGTTCTACCGCGTTCCCGAAACGCTCGACCAGGAGCTCTCGCGCCTGGAACGCATCGCGGGCGGCCGCACATATTCGCTTCACTTGACCGTTCAGTACAACGGCCGCAACGGGCCGAACGAGCTTTGGATGAGCGCGGCGTTCGACGTGCGCTCGCGCGGTTCCATCGGCTTGCCCACCGAACAGCTTCGTCCGCGCACGCCGTTCCAGTCGCCCGAGGAAGCGCGGCGGCTCTGGGACTGGATGCTGGCCACCAAGGCCGCGCGCGGCATTCAGGGCGTGTATCTCGATGAGCGTCTCTACCCGGTCGCCGCTGAGCTTGCGGGCCAGGCGCTTATCGAACACAATTTGGCCGAAGCGCTGGGCGTGCTTGCCGCGCCGCTCCGTTCGTTGCGCGCCATCACGTGGCAGGACGATCGCGGTCCTGGCCATGGCGTGAATCTGCACGCCCTGATCGCCTCTAACTTTCCGCAGGCGGACAATCCCGTGAACGCCACCATCTACGGCGGCGTGGATACGCCGGAAGAGGTCGCATTGATTCGCTCCTGGGGCGAGCGGACCGCCGCCGCCCGCAACGTACCGTTCCAGTTCGACTGACAACATTCCCTTCCAGTTGGACTGAACGGTTGCGGCGCCCGGCGGCGTGCCTGTGGGGAGTGTTCTACACTGTCCGCATGTCTGCCTTGCGTCTCACCGCTGCCTGCCTCGTGTTCGCCATCGCGGCTCCGGCACAAACCAAAACATTCAAACTGAACACGGCCGAGGGCATTACACTGCACAATGCCACCGCCGCCGCGGAAAAGTTCAAGGGGAAGAAGGCGCTGAAGATTACTATTTCGCCCGAGGCGGCGGAGAAACTGGCGGCGCCCGCGCCACCACCACCAGCGCCCGCAACGAAGAAGGGAGGCAAGAAGCAGGCCGCGCAGAAGAAAGGCCCCGCCGCTCCGCCCCCTGCGCCCCCTCGCATGGATGTGCTGGCACTCGTGGACGGCGTGGAGTTCGGCAACGGAACCATCGAGCTCGATCTGGCGGGCGAACCCGATCCCGGAGCCGGCGCTGGCGCGCGTGGCTTCACGGGAATCGCTTTTCGCGTGCAGCCCGATCGCGAAACCTACGACTGCTTCTACCTGCGCCCCACCAACGGCCGGGCCGACGACCAGGAGCGCCGCAACCATACCGTGCAGTACATCCACCACCCCGGCTTCCCGTGGTTCAAGCTGCGCGCCGAAACGCCGTCGAAGTATGAAGCCTACGCCGATATCAATCCGGCCGAATGGATTCACGTGAAGATTGAGGTCGACGGCGAGAAGGCGCGGCTTTTTGTGAACAAGGCCACGCAGCCCACGCTGCTGGTGAACGACGTGAAATCGGGCGCGGCGGCCAAAGGTGGCGTGGCGTTGTGGATTGAAGGTTCCACCATTGCCCGCTACGCGAATCTGAAGATCACGCCGCGCTGACGCCCACATTGACAAGTGCCCGCGCGGTCGCACGCTTGTGGTGTAACATCTTTAACGGGTCTCGGCGCAAGGCCGCATAGACGGTCCAGACCCGGGACCGCTTGATAGGAGGAATCAATTGAAAAAACTATTGGTGATTGGGGCGATGACGGCTTGCAGCATGCTCGGTCTGCAATCATCCACGCCGACGACAGACAGTGACAGCCAGAGCCCGGTGCCCGAGCCGGCGACGATCGGCTTGATGGCCGTGGGCCTGGCGGGTATCGGCTTCTCCGCATGGCGTCAGAAGCGGAAGAAATAGCGGCCGCGTTTTCCACAAACCCGCACAAAGAATAATAGGTGTCCCGGACCTCTTCTCCAGCGAAGGGCCTCTGGGGCGCCTGTTGTACGTAGGGCGCCTACGGTGCGCGATGCCCCTATTGCGCGTAGCCGAGCGCTTTCAGCCGCCGCAGCAGATTTCGCTGCTGCGGAACGAT
>CAYUZM010000272.1:0-7113 GCA_964449665.1 uncultured Solibacteraceae bacterium | reverse complement strand
CCACTCAGAGGCACCGTCTTAAGCCCGAGCCTGGCGTGATGCACGCCAAGCGCAAAGCAGTCACACATCGAATCAAAATCCGTGTCACACGGGTGGGGCTCAACCTCTTGCTCAACAACCCAAATATCCATAACAACCCCCCCTCGTTCTTAATAGAAGTGTCCTCGACGACCACACGTGCAGTACAGGTCTTTTGGACACGTACACTGATTAATAACCAACGGCTTAGGAAGCTCCAACGGCTTAGAAAGCACCCCTGCAGCGACCAAATCTTGATACGAATCCTGGGGCGCAAGACCCAAAACCGCATCAACATACCCCGCCACGTATCCACGACGGCGACCAACACGAACCCCGGCCGCGAAACCGGCAGTAACGCCGACGATTAGGCCCTCGATCTGACCAACTGATCGGCCAGCGCGAAAACCTTCAAGAAAACTATCCGAACAACACGAACAAAACGGTTTACCACACGACATAACGCCCTACTCCTCTCCAACAAGAACGATTTTTCTCCCGCTAAACTAATGCCCACCAAGATGAGGACGTTCCTACTTCAGCGGGGAACATGATGGTGTTTCCTTTCTGTACGGCGGTCGTTGGTTTGTGGTGTTGTCGACCGCTTGGAATTCATGCTTGGCGGTTTGTTGTTCCTGCCGCTGTGCGCGACTGGGGCGTTGGCGTCGGGGAACGACCCGTGACTGGGCGCTTGCGAAGAACTGTTGGAGCCATAGAATGCTTTCGTCGCTCGTCATCGCAGTGACTCCTTACTTGGCGGTCAGGCTCATGAAGCCTGCGTGGAGCTTGAACTCACGTGTCGCACGAGCGAAAACGCTATTGCTCCCTTGCACTGTTGCTGTCATAATGCTCAGAACTCCTCTTGCGAAGCGCTTACGACGATGATGCTGTCGTTGTGATTGGCCTCATGACCTTATAGGTCTGCCAAAAAAAGTCCGTCGTGCTAGAGTCAAAAAACATATTTTGCCGACGACGACCACAGCCTCGACTGATGCGGCGTTCTACGAGCGAGTCCAACGTGTCCTCAACGGTGATCGTGCGGAAGGTGAGGCGTTGTTTGCAGAAATACGATCATTCACGATCGCGTACTACCGGACGTCATCACACTGCACGATCAACCATGAACATGTCGGTCAGTCACTTGCTGAAGATCTTGCTGGGGAGTTCGTGAACGACGTCCTGCAATACAGGATGCTTAGACACTACGACCCAGCAAAATGTGGTTGGAAGGCGTTCTTAGGGTTTCGTGCGAGAAGGAACTTTTGGGGATATATCCACCGGCTCGGCGAAGGTGGGCGTACAAGCGCGGCAACGACCAAGATCGAGCGCAATGTCGGAAGTGGGTTCTCAGTACTCGATCCGGGTGACCCCCCGGAGCATCGGTTATCGCGTGAGCAATTGCGGGCGGGCGGGCTGAAGGAGTTGATGTATCAAGAGCGGTGCCAACGATACCGGCCGTATCTGGCGAAGCTCGATCTGCTCCACCGGTATTTGCTTGAACAACGTTATTGCTATGGCCAAAAGGTCACTGAGCTTGCGAAGCGTATTGGGATGACGGCGCGAAAAGCGCAGGTTGCGCAGCGGCGTGCGGAACGATTGCTCTTGGACATGATCCGTGCTACAGAAGGGGAAGGATGAAGCATCGAGAGTCACATCAGGACTTGCTCGTCGGGTACCTCAACGGCGAGATCACTCCGAAAGAGCTTGTTCGTGTGGAGACACTCTTGGCGGAATGCCCTGAGTGCCCGAAGATTTTCAAAGCGTATGAAGCCATTCTCGAACGGCAAAAGCCAGTACAAAAAATTATCGTGCAGTCGGTGAGTGGGAAGAAGCGACGGGCTGAGGGCGTCGAAGTTCGGCACCGTGATGGTACGCGGGTCCAGTGGCATTTTGTGGAAGATGCTGCTGGTGCTGCAGCGCTTGGTCGGCGATTGGCGAAGGAAGTGCAGGAGTTGCGCGAGCGCGTGGCAGGACCGAAAAAGAAGTAGTGTTTTGGCGGTGGTGCTTGGGGTGTTGTTGGTGATGGAGAGTTCCTTTTTTTGTTGTGGTGTGGTAGTTGTCCGGCCTTGCGAGGCCAGTGATCGGGATTACTCCCCGCCCTTCGGGCGGGGCTGAGAGCAAGATTGATGAATATCGGGAAGTGATTGACGGGACAAGGGTTTGTTTTGATTCAAGAGAAAGAAGAAAAGAGAATGAACCCAGAAACAAAAAGAAAGAAGGTCCGTCCAGCGCAACTCTAGAAGGTGAGGAAGTCCATGCCGTCTTTGCTCGTCCGGGTCTGCACAATCACCTCACGACCAACGAGGTCACGATAGTGCGGCACGTTCATCTTCTCCAAAAACTTGCCCATCTTGGAATTCTTCCCCCAACCCACCTTGCCAAGAGCATCCTTCTGGAGCCCAAACAACTGACTCGCCCGCAACTCACGTAGCTTCTCACCCTGACCGATCGTGTCGACGGGCTGGGTCTCGACCCTGACAAAGTACCCATAATCACCCTCACATTCCTCAACACGATCAATCAATGCTCGACGACCGATGTACTGCGTCACATCAAGTCTTGGCAACTCGATTTCTGTCGTTGCGCCCAAATGCACTCGTTTCAGTTCTGTGGTTTCCATAACAACTCATCTCCCGTCCCTCACCCCTTTGGAGCCGGACGCTTTATGAGCAGGAAACGAAGACGCTAACGGAGTACGAACCACCACCGCACTGACGGAAGACTCCAACAAACCATCCTCAACACGAACAGCATCAAAATGATCACCACAAAAACCAGCAATCGTCACAGCACGACCACAAACACCACCAGGAACAGGATACAAACACTTCACAAGACGCATACACCATCAAACACCAGTACCACTATAAAAATCTGTCGCTGTATGAGTTGCCTATTTATGCACACGGACGAACCCGGATTTCCACTCGACGATGTTGCCGTTGCGCAGCATGCGTTGGATGTCAATGTCAGGGAATTGATTGTACAAGTCCAGCAGCTTCGCGCCGTACGGTGTCTGTGACTGAATGTACGCATACATCTGATTCTGCGGTGAATGCATGTTGACTTCCGTCACGCGGAGACCGACATCGTCGTACCCACTCTTCACGAGACTATCTCTGAGCGTTTCTGTTGCGAATGTCACATCTTCTTTGCAGGTGAGCTTGCGGAGATGTAGTTTCGCGTGGAGCAGTGTGAGGCTGCGTACCTGTTCAACAAATCGTGGGCAGAGGGACTTGATCGGCATGAGCTTACGAAGTTCGACATAGACATCCTCAATTGCCTGTCGTTCTTTCGGGCGGAGCTTTGGAAACACCGTCGCACGCACATACGGCAAGAAGTCTTGAATGTATGCGTCATCAAACGGCGCGAGGACTGTCTGGTCTTTTTGCAACACTGCCTGTGCCACTGCCCTGTCCTTTTGTTCATTGGCGTGATCTGTCTGGATGTTCATGATGCAGCGCGTCATGAGTGTGTAGTTGATGTTGAGTTCGTTTTCGATCTTTTGTTTGCTCAAGTCCCATGTCTTGACGCGTGGGTTGGCGAACCCGATGAAGCAGATGTTTGCTGGTAGTGTCGTGTTGACGCCGCGCTTGGTGATGGTAACGGTGTGGTCCGCGAGTGCCTCGTTGAGGACAGTTTGCTCGTTGATCTCCATCTTGTCGAGCTCGTCGAGGAGAAAGATGCCCATGTTGGCGTTGGGGATCGCGCCTGGTTGGGGAATGATAAGGTCGTTTTCTTTGTCTTTGTTGTCGGCGGCGATCGTCAGTCCGGCCTTGCTCGCACCGGCCCCGGTGGCGCGTCCGCCATGGGGGCATAATTCCAATACGCGCCGGCCAAGGTTGCTTTTCCCCATGCCAGGATCTCCCGCAACGATGATGTTGAGGGCCTCACATTCCGCTTGCCGTTTCGCCTCAAGGCTATTGAGGTGGAGCGGCATCGCGACACTCATACACAGGAGCTGCATTTTGAGGCTGTCGTCACCGACGTGGCGAGGGAAAAAGCTTTGGATCATCCGATCTTTGAACTTCTCGTCGAGCACGTCCTGTTTGAATTGCTCAATACGCTCAGGGCTCAGGGCCAGGGTGGGGTTGTAGTGATCGAGCAGTGTAACGCTGACTGCGTCGAGTGCCACGTCAAACCGAGTTGACTGTCCGCCAGATGGCAAGATGATTGGGAGTTTGCGCAAGATCCCGACGATCCGCACCATGCTATTGAGGCCGAGATGATCGCGCACGTCGTCTCTGGTGAGGTCGTTTTTCAGGAATACTTTGACTTGTGAAGGTTTGATTTTCTTCCCGACGAGTTCTGATAATGGTTGTGTGAGGAGTACCGTGCAGGCGTTCACGAGTTCAGGAGTGAGGAGTTTGAATTTTCCTTTGCGACCACATATACACCGTGATGGCTCGCGGTATTTCTGATCGACCTGGAGTACTTGCATGATGTTGTCGCAACTGGGGCACTCGAACCTTGCGGAGAGCATGACTGGGCGTCGTTCGCCGACGGTGAGGACTTGTGCTTCTACCTGGATGAGTTGGTCGATGTCGTCGGTCCCGAGGCTGCTTAACCGGATGGTTGTTGGTAGTTGTGTGATGCGGACGGTGAATGGTGGTAGGTCTTTCGCGACGTCAGTCGCGAGGTCGAGCTTGTCGATTGCGAGCTGCCACGCTTTGAAGACTTCATCTGGTTGTTGCAAGAGTAGTTCTGCAAGTTCCGGTGAGAACTTGGCGAGGTCGTTGAATGCAATGTCTACCCAGGGGTGCCCGTCACGGACGTGCTGTAAGAGTTGCTGTAGGTACTGTTCGTGTAGCGCAAAGAATTCTTGGAATTTCTCAATCTGTGTTGGTAAGTCCATGACTTGCTGGTACACAATCGTTGATTGTTCGACGAGCAATACTCGCTTTCGTTGTTCTGCGCTGACTCGTTCATACGCGAAGTATGCTTTTTGTATCTCTGCACGACCGAGTGGTGTGAGTGTATAGTGTTGTGGTGAACTGGTGCCGATGGGTTGTAGCCATTCCGCGCCGGGTTGTTCGTTGAGGCGTGAACCGTACCGTTTGATGGTGTCGGGGTGGATGTTGAGCTGTGCTGCTGCTGCTTTATAGGTTAGTCCGTTGGGATGGTCGTAGAGGAGTATTGCAAAGCGGTCCTTTTCACTTTTTCCTTTATTGAAGCCAGAAATATCACTTAATCTCTGTTGTCCCCTGTCTCCTTTGTCTCCTTTGTCCTCTTTGTCTCCTTCTAAAGGGACACTGGGGACAACTGGGACAGTTGGGACAGGGGACAAGACCCTTCGAGGTGTATTTTCTTCATCATTCATACAATCACCAAAGATGTTTTTACTGAGGTGATCACTCAGTCTTTCTCAGTGGTGTCATCGGTGGTTTCTATTGCGTCTCCCCAATCGATGTTGGCGAGGCCGCCGTCTTTGTATTTTTTGATTTCGACGATCTCTGGGGGTACTTTTGCGTAGAGTGTGCCGCCGCTCTTTCTGAGTCTTGTGGGGGTTATCATAGGTATCAACCTCGAAAAGTTAGCTTTGTAGAATTTAATGGTGTTCCACAGTATTTAATACTTTCGAAACATGGTGGTGGCGCGAGAAGGCACTTTCTGAGGCGTTTACGGGCTGAGTAGCGGTTGTATGAGAAAGGTGGTCGCCTCGCACGGTTTTTTGTGCTCTTGGGGGGTTCTTGTGGGTTTATTGGTGTTGTAGGGGTGGGTTGGGGTTCCAGAAATGGGGGTGTCGTCGTTCTTTGGCGGCGAGTCGTGCTGCGAGGTCCCGGCAGGTTCGTTGCAGCATGGTGATGTCGTTGATGAGGGTGTCTCGTTCGCTTTGGAGTTGCAATGCTTCACTTTGCCATTTCGTGGCTTGGTCCGCGATGATGGCGAGTTTGTTCTTGTTGTTGTCGAGTTCTTGCGTTAGTGTGTGCACGCGGTTGGTGAGGCTTTCGTGGGTGGGTTGTGGCCATTGGTGCCATCGTCGGTCGCTCGTACTGCCATGTCCCATCGTGTTCTTGTCACCTTGTCTTAGAGTTGTTTGTTTTTGAAGTATTCGCCGATTGCCGCCCTGGCGCGTTCTTGTGGTATGGGCTCGAGTTGTTGGATGCTGCTCGTGAACGCGTTATTCAGGGACCAGAGGTTCCTTGGCTGGAACTCTTCGTAGCGTGGAATGAAGTAGTGGTCGTGGGTGGGTTGCATGAGGTACTTGGGGAGTGGGGTGGCCCTTGGTCCGTAGAAGGCGTCGTAGATGTGGAGTTTCGCCTGGTCGTCATTGAGGCTGGTCGCACGCCACCGCTCAATCGACTCCGTGAGCGGCTTGAAATTCCGAAGCATTTGATCAAGCGCCAGGCTGTACGCGTCGTCAAGATTGAAATGCTTCGTGTGCTTCTTCATGAGAGGGGTGTAGTCCCCGCTGAAGCACCCGTTGTCGCAGACAAGGACGCGATACCCGATCACGAGACTCAACGCGAGACTTTTGTCGTGACTGTTCCTGCCACCGATGATGAAGTTCCCGCCGCTGAATCCGGTGTCGATGTCCATGGTCCAGTAGCATTTCATGCCGTCGTTGCTGATCGCGTACTGGTCTTTGGTGATGTTGATCTTTCTGATGCTGAGTGCATCGTAGAGTTTGGTGATGACGTCGTCGTGGGGGATGGGCTTGTGGGTGAGTGTGGCGTCCGGCGTCGGTAGCGTGCTGAGTTGTGCTCTGGTGATGAGGCCGTTGGTGCTCAGGAGTGCGCCGGTCGTGCTGGGTTCGTCCATGCGTGCTCGTAGGGGTGTTGTTGTTCTTAAACTTTTCGGTGGGTTGTGTGATGGACTATATAATTAGGCCGCTTTGCAAGAACTGGTCCTGGTTGTGGCGTGGTGGGGTTGGTGCCGGGATCAACGTGCTTGTGCATTGTGCTTTTGTCGTGTGACAACAACCGCGCAGGTTGCGCGGTTTTCGCGCAGGTCGCGCTAAAAGTAGCGCGAGTTGTTCGGTTTTCCGCGCGAGTCGCGCTAAAAACAGCGCAGCTCGCTCGCTTTTCGCGCAAGCTGCGCTAAAAGTGTGGCATAGGTTTTTATACAGGACTATCTCGTTCCTCACTTCAAAGA
>CAYUZM010000271.1:0-7123 GCA_964449665.1 uncultured Solibacteraceae bacterium | reverse complement strand
TATCTCCGCAATCGCAACGGCGTGCCAATTCACGGTGCATGCCGGGCGGTGGTGTATGTGATTCGCGATCCAAGAGACGTCGCCGTGTCGCTGGCCCATCATCTCGGAATCACCGTGGACGCCGCCATCGCGATGATGAACTCGCCCACGGCAGCCCTGGCATTGAACGTGGGCCGCCAGCGCGGACAGATGCGCCAGCGGTTGCTCGATTGGAGCGGCCATGCGCGCAGTTGGACCGAGCAGAACGATGTCCCGGTACACGTCGTCCGGTACGAAGACATGAAGCGCGACACGGAAGGCGTGTTCGGCGGCATGTTGGAGTTTGTGGGCCTGGCCGCCACGGCGGACGGCATCCGGCGCGCGGTCCGTTTCTCCGGGCTCTCCGAATTGCAGCGGCAGGAGCGGGCGGAAGGATTCCGGGAACGCCTGCCCACAGCCACCAGCCGGTTTTTCCGGCAGGGAGAGGCAGGCGGCTGGCGGCGTGTGCTGACGCAGGCGCAGGCGGATTCGATCATCGCCGCGCATCATGACACGATGTCGCGCTTCGGCTATTCCGAGCAGCTTAGGCGAGAAGCCGCCTTTGCAGCCACAGCAGAGGCCTCGTGAGATCCGGCACCGGCATGGAGTACCGCCAGGGCCAGGGCTGCGTCCGCAGCCGGCGCTCATAGAACTTCTGGCGTAGCTTTCCCCGTAGGGAGCGCCCGGACGCGAAATAGTCCTTCGCCGGAGCCTGGATGGACTCCAGCGCCTGGGCGGCGAGCCACCGGCATTCCGGGGTTTCGGAAAGAATCCGGAGTCCAGCGGCGACAGGAGTGCCGAAGATCCGGTTGCACAACACAACGGCCTGGCCGAGGGGCCGCTCCACGTCCAGACGCCGGGCCAATTGCAGCAGACCGTCGGTATCGCCGACGCGGGGCAGCAGCGTGGCGGCATCGACGAGCCACTTCAGCAGAAACCAGCGATGTCTGGCGCCGTGATCGCAAAGCAGGAGCAGAAGCAGGGAGTCGTTTGCGAGCATCCGCACGGGAGTGCCGCGCCAGATACGGCTTTCCGTTGACTGCCAGATGGTTTCGACGGCGGCGGAAGACCAATGAGGAAACCGCCAGTGAAGCTCAACTTTGACGCGTTCGGTCTGCTGCGTGTATTCGAGATGATAGCCGTGCTCCATTAGCCGCCGGTGAGTGTGGGAGTGCGGGCGCGGGAGCCGGATGGGCGAAACGCGCTGGTAGCCGCTGTCGAGCATGATCTGATCGGCTTGCGCAAGATCGCGCGGACGGATCAACAAGTCGGCGTCGCGAATGTCGCGAAGTGACGGATCGCCGAACAGGTGGTCGGCAAGCAGCGCGCCTTTGAGCGGAATCGCTTCGATGCGGCGGGCATTCAGCGTTCGAATCAAGTGCAGAGCCGCTGCCGCGTGGCGCATGGCGCAGAGTGCGGCGCGGCGCTGGCGGGCTCGTAAGGCGGAGGAGAAGCCGTCATCGGCAGGCGTGCCCTGCAGCGCCTTTGCGGCGAGCCCGGCGAGGCGATGGCGGTCAATGAACGCAATGAGCCCCGTGGCATCGCGCGGCGCCGAAGCCAGCGGATCGACGGCGAGAGCGGCGTGAAGAGCCTGCACCATTGAGAGTGCGTTGGGCGGGGAAATATTTCACCCCAAAACACCATGCAATTTTCGTTCGCCTAGCCCCACTATGTGTCCGGGAAATCACTTGCGTCGTTGCTGCAAATCCGTGCTCTACCTGTGTCTCGCATTGCCGGGATTAGCGCGAGCGGCCACGAGCGATGTGACCGTGCCGCTCGATAGCTGGGTCTATCCGGCTCTCGACCGGTTGTCGGCGATGGGGTTCATCCCATCGCAAGTCGCCGGTGTGCGGCCGTGGACACGGCGGGAGTGTTCACGCCAATTGAGAGAGGCGGAGGCGAGGTTCGAGGCGCGGGAGGATGCGGGCGCGGCGGCGGCGGCTCCCCTTCTGCAGGCCTTGCAACAGGAACTGGGTGGGGATCGGGAAGATCCGCCGGTGGTTCTGGAAACCGCATACACGCGTGGCGGTGTGATTGCGGGCGACTACCTCAACGACAGTTTCCATTTTGGACAGACCTGGCGCAACGATTTGGGGCGGCCGTTCGGGAGAGGTCTCAATACGATCGGCGGCATTACAGCGCGCGCCGGGAAGGGCCGTTTCTTTGCCTGGACGCGCAGCGAGTACCAACGCGCGCCGGGGCTGGATGGCTATTCCGAGGAGTTGGGCAGTGCGCTGGCCTGGATCGACCGCATTCCCGAACCGCCCGCGCGCGACACGGAGGATGTAAGCCGTTTGCGAATGGTGGAGGCCTACGCCGGGGTCCGGCTGCGCGGGGTGCAGATCGCGGCGGGCAAACAGATGCTGTTTTGGGGACCGGGCGAACAGGCGCCGCTGTCGTTCAGCGCCAACGCCGAGCCGGCCTACAGCGTGAAGATTACGCCCGATGCGTACAAGCTTCCGGGAAAGCTTGGATGGCTGGGCACGGTGCAAACCGAGTTTGCCGTGGGCAGGCTGGGCGGGCACCGGTATACCTCCGGCACGTGGTTCAACGCGCAGAAGATTTCGTTCAAGCTTTCCGAAGACCTGGAGATGGGCTTTACGCGATGGTCTCTCTTCTTCGGCACGTCACACCCGATCACCGCCCGGGCCGTGTTCCGCAACTTCTTTTCGTTCTCCAGCCCCGATTCGCCGACACGCTTCGATGCGAACGACCCCGGAGACCGTAAAGGCGGATTCGATTTTCGGCTGCGCCTGCCGGGACCGTTGCGCAACTGGCTGACTCTTTATTCGGACTCCTATGCCGACGACGATCCGTCGCCGCTGGCGGCGCCGCGCCGCGCGGCGATCAGTCCCGGGCTGTGGTTAAACCGCGTGCCGTGGGTTCCGAATCTGGATCTGCGCATCGAGGCGGCATCGACTCAGCCTCTTGGAGCGAAAGACATGGGCGGGCTGTTCAATTACTACAACGCGCAATACCGCAGCGGCAACACAAACTATGGCTATCTGCTGGGGAATCCGGTGGGCCGCGACGGGCGGTCTCTGGAAGCCAAGGCGACGTACCGGCTGTCGCCACGGGAACGCGTCGAAGCTTCGTTTCGCCGGCAGTCGATTTCCGCCGAGTTTCTGCCGGGCGGTGGGCGGCAGGTGAGCGGCGCGCTGTCCGCCACGCTGCGGATCGGCGAGAACGCGTGGGCTTCAACGAACGTGCAGTACGAGCAATTCCGGATTCCGCTGCTGACCGGATCGAGCGCACGCAACAACTGGAGCGGCTGGATTCAAGTTACGTGGCAACCGGACCGGCGATTCCTCTGGAGTTCGAAATAGGGACGAGCGATGCATTTCAACAGGCTTCTACTTCTTACCATTCCGGCCGTGGCGTATTGCCAGGCGCCGGCGCAGACGGATTGCGCGAACGGCTCCGATGCGGAGTGCCGACAGGCGATCGCGGGCGCCATGGGAAGTCTTCCCGCGGCACGCGCGGCGCGGTCCGTAAGTCCGCTGGGCAGAGCAAAACATGCAAGTACAGACGGCCACCGGCCGAAGGATGAGCACGCGGAAATCGTTGCGCCGGCGGCGCCGGCCGTCGATCCTCCCACCGAGTTTCAGCGTTTCGCCGAAGCCTCGACGGGCACGAAACTCGCCCTCTACGGCAGCGAGTTGTTCCGCGCCGAGCCCACGGGATTCGCACCCGTGGAGCGGCAGGGCGTGACTTCGGACTACATGCCAGGCCCCGGTGACGAACTACTGCTGCGTGTCTGGGGACAAGTGAATCTGAATCTCGAATTGACCGTGGACCGCACGGGCGCGATCTACATTCCGCAGGTGGGAAGCGTCACCGTATCCGGCGTTTCCTACCGGGAATTGCCGGACTTGCTGCGCGGGCAAATGGCCCGGGTGTTCCGCAATTTCGAACTGAACGTGACCATGGGGCAACTGAAAGCCATTCAGGTGTTCGTCGTGGGGCAGGCACGGCGGCCGGGCACGTACACGGTGAGCTCGATGAGCACGCTGGTAAATGCGATCTTCGCCTGCGGCGGGCCCAATGCGCAGGGCACGATGCGGCGCATCGCACTGAAGCGCGACAACACGGTGATCAGCGAGTTCGACTTGTACGCCCTGATCCTGGACGGCGATAAATCAGCCGACCGTAAATTGAGCGCCGGCGACGTCATCTACTTCCCTTCGGCCGGGCCGCAGATTGCGATCGCGGGCAGCGTGCGCAATCCCGCCGTGTTCGAACTGAAGGGCCCGGAGACGCTCTCGACGGCGATCCGCATGGCGGGTGGATTCTCGCCGGTGGCCAATCGAAGCACGGTCAAGATCGAGCGAGTCAACGGCGACACGCGCGATGTGGACGACGTCACGCTGGACGCGGCCGGTTTGGCCGCACCCGTGGCGACCGGGGACGTCATTCGTTTACTGAGCGTGGCGCCGCGGTTTGACCGTGAGGTGACGCTGCGCGGGAACGTGGCAAGTCCTGGACGATTCCGCTGGAGGCCCGGTTTGCGGATCGCCGACATCATCCCAAACAAGGAATCGCTCACCACGCGCGAGTACTGGGAGCGCCACAACGAGTTGGGATTCACTCCTGTTTCCGCCACGGCAAAGGACGCGGCCGGCGATTCGACGCAGATTCTTCCGATCGGGCCCGAGATCAACTGGACGTATGCCGTGATCGAACGGCGAAACAGCAAAGACCTCAGCCGGCAACTGGTGCCGTTTCACTTGGGAAAGCTTGTGCTCGAACGCGATCCCGCCGAGAATCTCGAGCTCCAGCCCGCCGACGTGGTGACCATCCTGACGCAGGACGATCTGCACGTCCCGGTTTCGCAGCAGAGCCGCTTTGTGCGCTTGGAGGGGGAGTTCAAAGCGCCCGGGATCTACGAAGCGAAAGCGGGAGAGACGTTGGGCCAACTGGTGGAGCGCACGGGCGGATTTTCGAAGGATGCGTATCTCTATGGGGCGGAGTTCACGCGGGAGTCCGTGCGGCGGGATCAGCAGGAGCGCTTGGAACAGGCGATTCGCGACATGGAGCGCGAAGCCGCCGCCGAAACGGGCCGGGACCGGCGCACGGTCGGAACGCCCGATTCGGCAGCCATGGTGGAAAGCACGAGGCGAATGGCGGCGCGGTTGCGCGGGTTGCGTGCCAGCGGACGCATCGCCCTGACGGGCAACGCGGCTTCCGGCGATACCGCGGTCGCAGAGACGCTGATGTCGATTCCGTTGGAAGATGGCGACCGTTTCGTGGCGCCACCCAAGCCGATCACGGTGAGCGTGCTGGGCGATGTCTACAATCCCGGCGCATTGCTCTATGACGGCAAGATGCGCGTACAGGACTATCTGCGCCTGGCGGGTGGTTGCACGCGGGCCGCCGACCGGAACCGCGTGTTCGTGATCCGCGCCGATGGGACGGTTGTCTCCAAGCAGTCGTCCGGGCGATTCGGACCGAGCTTCGAGATGCTGCACGTGAAGCCCGGCGATACGATCGTGGCGCCGCAGACGATGCCGAAGGCGTCGAAGCTGCAGGGGATCCGCGACTGGTCGCAGGCGGTTGCGCAGTTCGGCTTGGGCGCGACGGCCGTGGGCGTATTGAGGTAACCGGAATGGACACCAATCTACGCGAACCACGCGGTGTGCGGCATGAGCTCTCGCTGCTCGCCATTGAGCCGTTTGAGCCGTCGCGCATCGATCTCTTCGGCGCGGCGCTGGCGCTGGCGCAGCACAAGCGGCTGATTGCGGGAATGGCCTTGGCGGGCTCACTGCTGGCGTGCCTCGCGGCGTTTCAAATGCCGGACGAATACACGGCGACAGCGGTGATCATGCCGCCCGCGCCGCAGCGAGCCAGCCTCAGCCTCCTGCTCGGGTCAACCAACCAGGCGATTCCTGGCGCGCAACTCGGTTCGGGGCCCGGAGATCTTCTGCGCTCTCCGGCCGACCTCTACCTGTCGCTGCTTGCGAGCCGCAGTATCGCAGACGATGTGGTGAACAGGCTCGGGCTCAAAGAGTACTACCGCGCGAAGCACCTCACAGGCGCGCGCGCCGCATTGGGGGCGCGGACAAAACTTTCGACGGCAAAGGATTCGCTGATTCGGATTGAAGTGAAAGATCGCGATCCCCGGCGCGCGGCCGCAATTGCCAACGCCTACGTGGAGAGCCTGTACACGCTGAACAGCCGGTTCGCCGTGACGGAATCGGCGCAGCGGCGGCAGTTCTTCGACCGGCAACTCGAAAGCGAGAAGAGAGAACTGGCGGCCGCGGAAGCCCAGATGCGCGCAATCCAGGAGCGCACTGGACTGGTGCAGGTGAACAGCCAGACCGAGGTCGTGATTCGCTCGATGGCGCAAGTGCGCGCGGAGATCACCAGCCGTGAGGTGATGCTGGAAGGGCTGCTCGCCGGGGCCACCGATCAGAATCCGGAGGTCGTTCGGCAGCGGTCGGAGATCGAGTCGCTGCGCGCTCGTGACACGATCATTTGGCTACAGGTCCACAGTGAGCGTTACAAGCCATCGTCGTCCGACGGCGACCCGGACGCCGTTGCGGTGATCCGCGAAATCGCCGACATGGCACAACGGTCTGGCCTGCGTGTTTCCCTCTATCCCCACGCCGGCGCGTTGCCGGAACGGGTCGAGGATGCGGTTCGCGTGGCCAAGCAGGTTGATCGTAAGAATGTGGGCGCCACCTTCAATCTGTGCCATTGGCTGATGGTGAAAGATAGGGCTAGTTTGGAAACGGGTCTTCAGGATGCTTTACCCTACTTGGTCGCTGTGACCATCAACGGCGCCGACCATGAGGGAGACTGGAATCGCCTGATCCAGAACCTGGACAGCGGTTCGTTCGATGTCTATGGCCTCTTGAGGGTACTCCGACACATTGGCTACACGGGTCCGATCGGGCTGCAGGGCTATGGTATTGGCGGCGACGTTCACGAGAACCTTCGTCGCTCGATGGCCGCCTGGAATATGTTCTCGGCTCGCCTGGCCGCAGAGAAGCCATAACGGCCGTTTCGGACGAGAACGTTTGCCACGGATGGAACTTTCTTTCCGCACTTGGCATTTGGATTTCTTTGATTTTCTTTCCGTCGCGAGAGAAAGTGTTCTGGTTGT
>CAYUZM010000270.1:0-7144 GCA_964449665.1 uncultured Solibacteraceae bacterium | reverse complement strand
GCGCCTGGGCGGGATTTTATCCCGCCCAGCTGCAGCGCCCACATACAATCACAACTCTTTGTTCCCCAATTCCTCTCACCCCGCCAACCACTTCCAGCCACTCCACTGCCCATCCCCTTGCCCTCCGCGCTATCGTGCGCATGGAGGCCCAACCCGAGGACACACCACCACTCCGCCCAAAACCAATCAAATTCTGATCCGCGTGAATCGGCGTGTACCGGCGGTCCAAACTCGGTTGACAACTTTACACTTTTACACTCGAACTTTACACCACCTAACAGGAAACTGACTCAAACAAAAGGAGTTATCGAGAAACCGTAAACGTCACACCAAAACAAAATGCTTTACACATTCGGCATCTGTGTGAATCTGTGTCCATCGGTGGCGAAACGTCCGCCCTACTTCCCCTGCACCAAACGCTCAATGAAGGTCGCAATCGTCTGGTGCTCGGTCGCGCTGTTCAGCCGCAGCACGTTCGACATCAGCGCCACCAGATACACCTTCCCCTGCGACTCGACGATCGCAACAGAATGCATCAAATTTGTTTGATTGCCCCGGTACTGCAAACACTTGAACCCCGGCTCGGCCACGCACTCAAACAACGATCCGCTCTTGAAATACACCCGCGCGTTCGCCAGCGCCGGCGACGACGCATAACGGTATCGTGGCCGAGCGAAATAGATCAGCCGCTTCAGTTCCAGGCTCGACCACGCGTCCACCAGCCGCCCTTGCTCCACGCGCACCAGCCACCGCAACAGCTCGTTCGGCGTCGCATAGCTGCCCGAACCCGGAAACTGCTTCCCGCCGCCGCTGGTGAAGAACGTCCCCACGCGCAGCTTGTTCGTGTCCAGCCCGCTCGCCGTCAGCGCGTCCTGCTGCGGCGCAAGCGACTTGGCGATGCGCTCGCCCGAAGGCACCGTCGCCAGCCACGCGTCGGCCTGCTTCGGACCGTCGCCCGTGCGCATCCGCGGATAGCGGTCGCCAAATTCGCGCATCAGCACCGACTCTTTCCACACCTGCGAAGCCGCCGCGTTCGAGCTCTGGCTCAGCATATGGTCCATCCACTCATACACATTGAACTTGTCGCCGGTCTCCAACCGCCGGTTCAGTATCGCCGCCTGCCCGTCGTTGTAGAACGGCACCGTTTTGCCGTCCCTGTACACGACGGATTCGGCCGTCACATACGTCTCGCGCAGCAGCTTCTCGCGCGCCGCCGTGTCGTTCGGGAACATGCGCTTGAGCTCGCCCATCACGCCCGTGGCCACGAACAGCTTTGCCACACTGCCGGGAATGTACTTCTCATCGGCCCGCAGCGCCGCATAGCGCGGCTTCGCCGGATCGGTGATGTCGAGCATCGCGATGTTGTAGCTGCGGTCGCGCCCGGCAAAGATCTTCTCCAGCCCCGCCTGCAACTGCGCATCGCGCGGCGTGGCCGGCGTGATGTCGTAGCTCTCGTTCACGCCCTTCAGGTGCAGCTTCACATCGGCTAGCGACGCCAGCGCTCCCGGCGGCAGCTTGATCGTCTGCCTGATCTTGCCTGCGTTCGAAAGCTGGTAGCCCTTCAAACGGCGAATGCCCGTACGTTCCACGCCGTCCAGTGGATATCCGCTCAACGCCGCCGCGGCCGCCAGCAACAGTGCAACCGCGCCCCTCACTGCACCACCGCCGCGTCCACCTTTACCGCGCCCGTCGCGCGCCGGCCCTCCAACCGCGTCAACTGCTGCAGCACCGCCACCTCCTGATACCGCACCAGCGGCCTGATCTGGAACAACCGCAACACGCCCTTCTCGAATCCGAACTCGATGTCCCACGGCAGCTCGCCCGCCACCGCGCCCTTCACCGGCGGATACTTCCGCTGCACATCGGCCACCATCGCCCGCAACTGCGCAATCTCATCGGCCGTGAGCAGATAATCTTCCTTGAGCGGCGGCAGGTTCATGAATCCGCCATTGGGTGCGACCACGCGCCGGTAGGTCACGCGTGCCTGCTGCAGCAGCTTCACCTTGCCCCCGGGCATCAGCAACACGCTCTCCGCGACGCCGCCATCCACCACCGCGCTCGTGCCTTCGCTCACGTTCACCGTCACCTCATCGCGCGCGCCCGTCTCCAGGTTCACCGTCGCAATCACACCGCTTTTGTCCGACGGCACGCTCCGCATTACGATCACCGACGGGTACACGTGCTCGCTCCCCTTCAACGCCCGGTTGCGCCACTCAAACGCGCGGTCCGAATACGGCGATGCCCACACCTCGCGCACCGCCGCCAGAATCTTCTGTACGCCCACGACATTCGGAATCGTCTTGTTCAAGCCCGCGCCCGTGAACTCCGGCAGATCCTCGGCATTCGTATCGCTGCGCACAAACGCGCCATAGCTGCCGTCGGCGCCGGTCACGCGCCCCAACTCCGCCTTCAGGTCCCGCTCGAACTCCGGCAACATCGGCATGTTCTGAATGGCCGTGCGCCACGCCGCCAACTTCGGCTGCATGAACTTGTTGATCTCCGCGGCCTCGGCGCCGCGGTCGCGCATCTTCTCCACTACGGCGAACGTCTCTTCAATCTGAGCCCGCAGAGTCTTCCCGCTCCCATCCAACACGCGGTCGATGTGCGCGTAATAGATCCCAAACGGAATCACCATGCCCGGCGCGACTTCCTTCGGAAAGTAGCTCGCCAGCTCGCCCAGGTTCGCCGCCTTCGGCCCTACCAGCGCGCCGGAATCCGTGGCCCGCAGCGATTCCAGCGGAATCAGCTTCCGGTTCTCCAGGTTCAGGCGCGTCGTGTCGAGTTGGATGCGCGCCCGTTGCGCCGACGCCGGTTGATCCAGCCACAGCTTCTTCTCTTCCGCGTTCAACGAGGACACGGCCCGCAACACCACCACGTTGCGCGGCGTCACCGCGTAGAACACTTCCTGCTCGTTGTACTGCTCCAAATCGTTGAGCAGCGACGAAGGCACGGTCGCATTCGGAATTCCCAGGTTCGCCGCCAGAATCTGCGTGTGCGACAGCGCATTGCCGCTGTCGAGTGTAAGAATGCCCGCCACGGGCTTCAAGTCCGAAACCGTCTCCGGCAGCACGTACACGCCTTTCGGATCGAGGTTGCCCCCGGCGTCCAGCGGGTCGCGAATGATGCGCAGCTTGCCCACCGCCACGCCCGGATTCAATCCCGCCACTCCTGCCGCCACGCTCTTGCCGAACACCGCATGCACAATGCCCGCCGCCATGTTTCCATCCCGCACCAGCGTGTCGAGCGATGCCGTCTTCGGTAGCGCCACCGAACTTCGCAGTAAGTGATCGACAATCGTCACCGCCGTGGGTTCCACCGCCGCCCAATGCTGGCCTACCGGACCGAAGTCGCGCGCCACCGTCGCCCGCGTCCACTCGGCCGCCCGCGCAATGTACTGCACCATCCGCCGCCATGTCTCCGGTTCCCACTCCGGCCGCGATACCGTTTCGCCGAGCTCGGCGTGCAGCGCGTCGTATTGCCGCATCGACAACAACCCCGCGCCCGCCGCCATCGCAAACCACTGCCGCTGCCGTTCGAGCAACTCGCGCCGCGTCCGCGACTCCGGCTTCTTCATCGTGAAGGCGTGTTCGAGTATCGCCGCGTTCCAGTCGAGCAGCGTCAGGTTCGCCGCGCCGTTCTTTGACTGCTCCACCGAACGCCGCACCGCCAACACCGTCGCGGCCGCTTCTTTCAACCAGTCGCCATTGGCCCGCGCCGTTGCCAGCCGCTGTGCCGCTTCCTTGAACTCCTCGGGCAGTTTGGGAATCGCCTGCGTCGAATCGCGCCCTTCATACTGCGCGTGCAGCTTCTGCAACAACTCCTCCACCAACGGCTTGGAAGCCTCCGGCACGCGTTCCAGCTTTGAATACTCCTCCACGCGCCCCACATCGTCCGAACTCGGCACCGAGTGGATCTTCGCGCGAATGTACTGGAACCGCGGATCGAGATCGGCCAGCGCGGTCGCCAGATTGCGGATGCGCTTCACGCGGCTATCGGCCAACCCATGCGGCAGCGTGCCCACCAGTTGCAGCGCCAGAAAATAGTTCTTGCGCATCCATGCTGGGTCGCTGAGCAGTCGCGTCAGCAGCGCGCGCCCGGCCTTCTCTTCATCCTCAATTTGCCGCGCCCCACGATAGCTGACTGCCTTCGTATAGATCCATCCGCGCTTGGCCTCGGTGATGTACAGCTCCAGCACAATCTCCTTCAGCCGCCAGTGATCGCGCGCCGCGTCGAACGCCGTCTCAAACGGCAGTGCCGTCAGAATCGTGCCGACGTCCATTCCCCACGTGCCCAGTTGCTTGGCCTGCGGCGTCAACTCGGCGTGCTGGACGCCCCCGCCATGCGTTCGGCATGGCACCCCCGCCGGCGGAAACACGCTTCCGTCCTTGCACCACCAGCGGATCTGCAGGTACGGTCCCTTCGGACTGGCCTCGAACTGCTTCAACAGCGCGGCCGCCTGCTTGCTTTGCGGCGCGGTCATCGGTGTGACCAGCCCCTCCGCGCGCAAGCACACGGCAGACATCGGGCCAAAGATGCCCACCAGGCCCACTAACCCGATCCGGCCCAGCAGCGCCACCCGGCCAGCCAACCCGATCCGGCCCATCGGGGCCACCCGGCCAATCAAAGGGGACTGTTTCATTTACTGCGGCTTCGGCGGTTCTTCTTTCCGCCCCTCCTCGGGTAAGGCTTCCGGAATATCGAACGTGATGGCGGTATCGGCGCCGAACTTCCGGTACATCCGGAACTCGGTTTCATTCTTAGCCAGATACTTCGCCTCGCGCATCTTCACCGTATATTTCAACGGCAGCATGTAATCCGCGCCGCCGATATTCACAAAATCATAGTCGAGCGTGGTGCCCGCCTGCTGCACGGGGAACGACGGCGGGATACCTTCCGCCTCCAGCGTGAGCCGCGAGATCATCCGCGAGTCCCGGTCGACATAGATCAGCCCATGGTAGCCCGGCGTGATCTGCTGCGAACGCTGATAACTGACCGACCACTTCGACCTCTCCTGCCGTACGCGATACTCGATCACGTGCATCCGCCGCCCGCCCAGAGTCGCCCAGCGCACCCAGCGGAAATCGGTCTCCGATGCGGGCTCGAACACCTCGCGCAGCATGGAGCCAAACTCACCCGTCGAAATCGCGCCGTCCACCTTGTCGATGCCCACCTCGGTCGGCGCCCCGTTCATGAGCATGATCTTGTAGTCTTCCTTCTGCTCGAAGTAGGAAAGACGCACCGTGATCACGTCCTGCCGCCGCCAGAACTCCAGGCCCGTCGGGTCGTAGTAGCGCCGGATCACCTGCGTGCAGATGAAGTCCGGCAGCCGCTTAGTGTAGTTGATGGCGTAGTCGCGCAGATCTTCGATCAGCTTTCGCTGCTCCTCCGGCGACGGCGGATCGGGCAGTTTGGTAACCGGCTTCGGGGGCGGCGGTGGAGGCGGTTGAAGCTGCTTGGAGGCCTCGAACAGGTCTCGCAGCGCCTCGGCCGTCTTCTGCCCCACGCCGTAGCTGAGCATGGCCGTGAGTTCGTCCTCGCTCATGCGCTCGGTCAGCCGCATGTTCTTCAAGTAGCCGGCGACTTTCTTGTCGTCCTGCTGCAACTGCCCGGCCGATTCGATGAACGAATTCAACTGCGCCACCGTCATCCGCCTCTGCGCGAATGAGGTGACCGCCACCACCGCCACCAGGAACAAAATGCGCAACAACTTCATATATCTATTGTCGTAGACGCCGCCGGTACGGTTTCATCCGTCTTTTCCGCCGGGCCGTGTACACAACCTAGAACGGAAACCTTTTCTTCTTTACGGGCGCAGCCGCCGGTTTCGCCGCTTCGTCGATGGCGGCTTGAACCAGTGGCGCCATGACGCGGTAACCCGCGGCGTTCGGGTGCAGCCCGTCGTCGGCCAAATCGGCCTTTAACATGCCGCGCTCGTCCCGCAGCGCGGCGGCATAGTTCAGATAGCCAATGTTGCGCCTGGCGGCGAACTCCCTGGCCCATTGATTGATGGCCTCGATCTGCTGCGGCGGCCTGCGCTTGGAAATCTCGAATGCCGGGTTGACGTGCATATGATAGTCGCTCACCGGCAGCACGCTGGCGATGATCAGCTTGATCTTGTTGTAGGCGCACAGGTCCGCGATCAGGGCAATGTTGCCCGTCACCGCTTCCACTGTTGTGCCGCGCGCCAAGTCGTTCGTTCCGCCCAACAGCACCACCACCTCGGGCTTCAGGTCGATGACATCGGCCTTCATGCGCCCCAGCATCTGCGACGTTATCTGCCCGCTGATGCCGCGATTGACATAGTCTTTTTCCGGGAAGTACTCGTTCAGCCTCCAGCCGTCGGTAATCGAGTCGCCCAGGAAGACTACGCGCGGCTTGCCCGCCACGGGCGGCCCCAGTTTGCTGTTCGCCTCGGCGTAGCGCTTCAGGTTGTCGCGGTCGCCCGAGCGCAGTTGCGTCTCTTTCGCTTCGAGCATCGCCACGAAGCTGGCATCGGCGCGGTCCACGGATTCCCGCAACTCGGCGAACTGCCGTTTCGCCTCGGCAGGGAAGGGAAACGGCTTCGGCAGCGCGTCGGCCAGCGCCAGATAGGCCCGCACATTGCGCACAATCTCCAGGTGCATCGGCGAGTAAGGCTGCGTCGGCGCGATCTTCAAATTCGCCACCGCCTGCCGCGCGTTCTCCATCACCGGCGCCGCCGCCCGCGCAAGGCCAGGCACGGCCGACATCGTCGAATCCATCAACTGCAGCGTGCGCGTGTAGAGGTCCGTGTATTGGCGCGTGTTGAGCAGCGCCGTCTCTTGCGCCATCGCCCACGCGCCGCCGGCGACGCACAACAGTGCTGCCATCGAAAGCCGTCTCATGACCGCTCCTCCTTTACCAGGTCAATCGTTACCGTACCGAAGAAAAACGACATTTGCATCCGCACTCGCACCGGCACGCGCCGTGCATCGTCGCTCAACCAGAAGAACATCTTGCCCGCGCGCCGGTAGATAACGCCGTTCATGAGATCGGCCTCGTACTTCACCGTATTGAAAACTCCCGCGTCCGTCTTCACGCGTTCCTTGCCGCGCTCGCGTACCTTCCCCTGAGCGAATTTGCGCCCATCGCCCACCGGCATTGTGAACTCGGGCGCCTTTGCCTT
>CAYUZM010000269.1:0-7152 GCA_964449665.1 uncultured Solibacteraceae bacterium | reverse complement strand
GCAGCTTATCCCACGGGAATCCTGCCGTCAGGACGTTGTTGGCTAGGTGGGTTGAGTCCTGCCAATGATGCGAAAGCGTTGCCGGCGGAAGTTCCATGGCGCTTGCCCGATGAGGAAACGCAACCGGACCAAGGGCGGCATCGCCGACCGGGGCGTAATAGAAGTTCAGCATCCCCTTCTCGCCGACCGGGCGCGCATACTGGACCGAGAGTTCCATCAAGAGTTCGTGCGGGTGCTGGCCATCGACGATAGGCCTGCCATAGGCGCTCTCTCCGGTCTGGAATAGCAGCGGGTACTGGCGGCTTGTCACTGTCAGCGGATCCAGACTCACCATGGAACGCAACATAATCGAACCGCGGCCAATCCGGTGTACGGCGCCCAGCATTCCCCAATTCGCGGAGTACACTTTGTCCCCTCCGCGCGGGCCGCTTTGTTGTGTCGCCGCAACAAAGGCCTGTCCCATCCACATCAAGTTCCAGCCGCCCACCCGGTTCATCAGCATCGGCATGGGCCACGACGACGGTTGGAGTGCAGTCCCTGAGCTTTGTCCCATGAGGAAACTGCCGGCGGAATTCAAGCCCGCGTGATCCGCCGCGTCGTGCCCGGAGCCAGCCGGATCGGCGCTGTGTTGGTGTTCGCTCTTAACTACCGGTGCTGGTGAATGTCCCGCGTGTGCATCCGGAACTTGCGCCGGCGGGTTCGCGGGCGCGGGTTCAGGCCGTTGCTCGTGCTGGGCAAAAGCCGCATGTCCCAGCAGGACCATGTACAGCGAAATAGCAAGACGTAGATTCCCCACTGTCGTTTCCTCTGATTCTCGTTGCACACACGTCTCCTAATGCTCCCGTGGAGCATTGGACGACTGTCTCTTGTTTAGACCCGGTCGCGTCAAGACGTTACCGGAATCAATGATTAGCGCGAGTGCTTATAGATGAGCTCGATCAGTTCGTCGTACATCGCCTCGGCTTGGTCCGGGGATCCATGCGCCACCGCATTCGTCGTGCAATGCTTCAGGTGGTTGCGCATCAGTCCCCGGCCGACGGTTCGCAATGCTTCATGAACCGCGGACAGCTGGACCATGATGTCAGGACAGTACCGGTCTTCCTCGACCATCTTTTGAAGTCCCCGCACCTGCCCCTCGATACGGCGCAAACGCCTCAAATTGGACGCCTTAATTTCCGCATCGACGCCGACAGCCTTCCGGTCCTCAACTTCCCCGGTCGAACCACAACCGCAGGAGACGTTCGCAGATTCCGGTGCATTGCTCATAGGTTATTGAATACCCTCTAGGGGTATAATAAATACCTGGAGGGGGTATTGTCAAGAAGATCTTTGAACTTTGTGGTATGGATGCCATAAGCCGTAATGAGGAGAGGCACTTAGCGGGAGTGGATACCTTCAACTCCGCGGAAAATTGTTGCCATGGCGGTTGTCGTCTGGACCCCTTGGCACGATTTAGGAACAAAACGGTCGAGCCTGAGTCGCCCTGACGTTGAGCTGGATCTGAAGCCGACGGTCCTTTTCAGTCTGACTGACTCTCCGCAGCCGAGTGACGGGATGTGGTCATCAAAAGCGTGCCCCCTATGTTTGGAGATCGCACTATGCACATGCCTTCGAGGGGCACAGACTTGGAGGAGCTTCGCTGTTCTCGCGGCATTGAAAGGCGAGACACTGAAGAACCTCGCCAGCCAGGTGCTCGAAACGCAATCCAGCTCCGGTGACGTCATTTGGCATCTAAGCTGCACCGTAAACCTCTGCGCCAATCCCTCACCCCGTCGTTGAGAGAACGCAAAGGAGATTTCGAATGACACAAAAACTGATCACCCGGAGGCGGGGCCTGGGCACAGCGGTGGCTCTGGCAGTATTGACGGTGCTCGTGGCCCATCAAGCAGCAGCGGCCGAACCACGCGGGATTCTCTCGACCAAACAAGTGAAGTTGTTGGTCGTGAACGCGAAGACACCAGCTGACCACATGAAGCTTGCTCATCACTATGCGGCGATGGCTGAAAAGCATGAGGCCGAAGCCACAGAGCATGAGGCCCTCGCAGCCGAGTACATGAGAAGTCCGCAGGCAGGAGCGTCCAAGCATCCGATGGCGGCGAACACGGCAGAGCACTGCAAGTACTATGCCGAGCATTGTCGCAAGGCCGCCAAGGAGATGCGCGACATGGCCGCGGCGCACGAGGAAATGGCGAAAGGCGCCCAGAAGTAGCGGAGCATTTGGGAGTGTATGTTGTCGGGCCCTGCTTATAGCAGTTGTCCGAGACGATCTCCGCTAGCAGGCTTTAGCATCTTCAATCAAACATGTTCGCGGGTGTTAAGCCGGCGTTCAAATAGTCGCCGCCTACTCTGAAGGTCTGGATCGACCACGGATAGGCATGTCGCGGTATAAACGAAAGCGGCATTGAGATGAACCACGACGGATGGATGGCGGAGGGATTTGGCGGATGTTGGCCGCTTCATTAGCAAGCGGTCCAATAAATGGGCTTGAATCCAGCCCGCTCATTGAGTGAACGGTTGCGCACTGGAGGGAAGTAATGCTGGTCAACGTGTCCACTGACAAGTCCGTGAGTGATGCTGCGGCTGCCTTGCAGGCTGCCGTCGAAGCCAATCACTTTGGCGTTATGCAGGTTCACAACCTAAAGGAGACCATGAAGAAGAAGGGCGTGAACTTCGAACGCGATTGTCTGATCTTCGAGGTCTGTCAGCCGCAACAGGCGAAGAAGGTTCTTGAGCAAAACATGAGCGTCTCCACGGCACTGCCATGCCGGATCTCAATTTACCAGGAGGGTGGCAAGACTATTCTGGCTACCCTGAAGCCGACCACCCTGCTATCGATGTTCAACACCCCGCAACTGGAAGGGGTGGCGCAGGACGTGGAGGATACAATTGTGAAGATTATGAATGAGGCGGCATCGGGCTGACCGTTGAAGGCTCAACCGTTCGCGTCCTCATCATGATCGCGCACTGGCAGTCGATTGTGGATGGACAACACCCGCATGATTTGCCTGATGGAGTTGAGCAATCGCTTTGCGACCGAACGGCGGGAAAGCGATGTTCAACGTGCACTATGCATCAGTCGGCCATGCGGCCCCGGCCCATTCAACACCTCGCGCCGGCAATGGAGTTTCCGCAGGTGCGCCTTGGCACCATTGGCAGGATGAGAGGTACATCGCGAGAGACATGGTGACGCCGGTCTGGCCGATAGGAAGTTCTGTATCGAGGGGAGCGGCTTCCTCGGAAGGGAACCGGACGAAAATCGGTGGAACTTCGGCATGGGTACCTGTCAGAGGCACTCTGGGGTCGTCAAGCAGTCTGCTCTGGGCCCGCAACTCACAAAAACCGTCGGTAAGTACGCGCCAAACCCTGTACTGGCCAGACCGTCGTTCCACTTCAACGTTAAGCACTCACCGTCGACTACACGCGTGAGCTTGCCTCGATCAGTCCTGTTTGCCCGGCGCAGGGTTCAACGGGACTGGATACTCGATCGCACCTGCTCTAAAACCGTTCTACGGACCTCGGCCCGTAGGAGCGAGCGCTTTTCTCCCGGTCCTGACCGCGGGGAATGCATCAGTCAGTGAGTCGATTGACGAATACAGAACTTTGCCAAGTTGCTTGGAGCATCTCGCAGGAAAAGATAAGATGCGTGGAGAAGGAGATTGCCCGAGTGAACCGAGCGACGCGCCGACGAGCACGAATGGGAAAATCCCTTTGCCGCCGCGTTATCGTCCTGAAATCCGAAGTTGCTGTGGCAAAACTGTGTCCAAACCCCATCTGGTTGGGATGTCAGGGGTTACTGATTGAGCGAAAGCAGCTTCCCCAAGTTGTTGATATCAGGCACTTCCGTATAGAGTGAATGGAGGGTTTGGAGGCAGGGACCATTCTTCGTAATCAGCAGGTCGCCGGTTCGACTCCGGCGGGTGGCTCCAGAAATTATTGAAAAATAAGACGTTACGAGGCCGATTTCCTACGGAATATCGGCCTTTCTTTTGTAAGCTGTGCTAAAACCCCGAACCGCGTGTTCTCCTGTGCCAAAACCCGGATGAACGAGCAATCCTTTGAGGGACAAAGGTTGCCTCGATTGGCCCAGCTTCGCGGCACGGCTTGGCGCGCAAGATCCGGCCGTTTCGCAGGCTTTGTGGACGAGCCGTGTTTGATGTTTTACAAGAGGTTGAAGAAGAAGTACTTGGAGCAATTCGCGGGTGCTCCAAGCCAAGAGGACCTGCTGACTGATTGTCAGCATCCCGACCTGACTGTTTGTCCGTTAAGCTTGCCGCCTATTAACGAGCGCGCGAAGGATGGCGTCCAGAACGGAGTCCAGGTCCTTGGAGACATCCTCGGCGAGGAAGCGAAGGACAAGGTAGCCGTTCTCCTGCAAGAGTCGGTCCTTTCGGCGGTCGCGCCGATAGGCGGCAGGGTCCGCCAGGTGCTGAGCGCCGTCAAGCTCAACAACGACGCGTGCGTCGCCGCACAGGAGATCGACCTCCATGGTGCTCAACTCGTCAAAGGGGATCGGCAACCCGGCATTCAGCCGAAAACGCCCCTGCGGGTCGGCAAGAGTTTCAAGCCGCCGGTAGAGGAACGCCTCGGTTGCACTTCGGGCGCGCTGCACACCTTCCACATGAAGCGGGAACGGTCGCGCCGCATCGACGAACAAGCTACCGAGTGGCGAATCGACACCGTCTCTCACCAGCCTGCGTGCGCTGGTTGCATAGTCCCGCTTCCACCCTGGGTCAGCAGGCAGGGGAACACCAGCCGGCCATCCAGGTATGGCGTTCCCAGGCAAGACGATGGTGTAGCCGACGGCTTCGTATCCACGGCAGCGGCGATCAAACATACGTGCCAACATTGGCACGTCGAGGTCCGCGTAATCGTACACCCGGACCTCGCGTTTGCCGTCATACAACCGGTGAAGCCTGCCGGCGTATTGAGCCACGGTCCCCCGCCACGAGATCGGGAGTGTCACAAACAGCGTGTCGAGTCGCGGGTCATCGAAGCCCTCGCCGATGTACTTGCCAGTCGCCAGGAGAACACGCTCTCCATCGGCGCGGATCTCAGCCAATCGATCAGCGACTGATTTATACTCCTTCCTCCCCATTCCACCGCGAAGTACGACAACGTGCCGGACAACTCCCGAGAGCCGGACCGCCAGCGCGTCCAGGTGGTCGTTGCGTTCGGTGAGCACCAAGGGCGAACGCCCCTCACGCACGGACTGCAGTATGTCCTTGCAGATTTGGCGGTTTCGGCCCTCATCCTGGCTCAATTCCTTGTAGAGCGATTGGAATTCCATCCGCTTGTCAGGCTCCGGCTCGCGGACGGAGCGAAAACCAGTGGGACGAACAACCACAGTGTGGTCGAATGGCCGGAGTACGGCCTGCGCCTTTGCGTCCACTTGGTAGCGGATTGGTCCGCACTGCATGAAGATGATGGGGTGATGGCCATCCTTGCGGGTGACCGTTGCCGACAACCCGGTAACGAACCGTGCTTTGGATCGCCGTGCGACTTGCTCGAAGCTTTGTGAGGACAAATGGTGGCATTCATCGACCATGAGGTGTCCATACTCGCCGACAGCATCGTCGACGACTCCCTTGCGGACCAGGCTTTGCACGAGCGCCACATCCAATACGCCGCCCGGTTTGCGGCGCCCGCCACCGATGCGCCCAATGGCCGCGGGCGGTGTGTTCAAGAATGACGACAATCGTTCGATCCATTGTTCCAGCAGTTGTTGGCGATGAACGAGGACGAGCGTGTTCACTCCTCGCCGGGCGATCAGCCATGCAGCGATCACCGTCTTTCCAAAGGCTGTGGTTGCGGCAAGGACGCCTGTGTCGTGGGCAAGCATCGCCTCCGCGGCCGCCATTTGTTCCGGCCGCAACTCCCCCTCGAACACAAGGGAAATAGGTTGTCCCTCGTTGCGCTCGTCCCGCAAAATCGCCTCGATTTTCAGATCGGCCAACAGCTGCCGGACATCGTCCAAGCAACCCCGTGGAAGACCTATGTGATGCGAATGCTCCTCGGCGCAGCTAATGATCCGCGGCTTCCCATAGGTGGGCAGGCGCATCGCCTGCGCTCTATAGAATTCCGGATTCTGAAAAGCAGTGAGGCGCAGCAAGCGGTTTCGCAAGGGTGGCGGCAGGCCATCTTTCGCGATGTAAATCTCGTTTCCCAGGACGATTTCCAGACTGCGAGGTAACTCCCCGATGATTGGAGGCCCCTTCGGGCGGCGCGATGGCGAGGTCGCCCACGGCTCTGGCTCATTTTCATCAACGAAGGGGAGCTTGACCCCGACGATCTGTCCCCGGCGCTCCGCTTCGCTGACGAGCGCCTCGATTCGCGCGCGGCTCAACTTCTCGACCGATGAGAGAAACGCCCATTGGTCGTGGTGGGGTTCGAATATGTCGTCGAGGAAAACGCTGTTCCCCCGCTCACGTCGCTGTTTCTGTAGCGGCAGGGCGATCAAGTTGCCGAAGCCTCCCTGTGGCAACGTGTCCTGGTTCGGAAAGAAACGATCGTAGGAATCGAAGCCGATCTCGGGCCGCCTCTCCATCGTCTCGGTCAGAATCAGCGAGCCCAACTTGCGGGCGAGAGCTGCCGGAACCGCCTCTTCGAAGAAGATCCAAACATGCGCGCCGCGTCCCGAGCGAGACCGCTCCACGGCTGCCGGGAGATCCCGGTAACGGCAGGTTTCGACAAAGGCAGCCGCGTCATCGCGCCAGCCTTCCTTGTCGAAATCAGCGGCCAGGAAGAAACAAGTCTCATCCTGGAGCATGGGGTAGACACCTGCAACGAACGGCTGTCCGCTTTCGTCGCAACCGGATAGATGCTGCCGAATCACGTCATAGGTGACCGGCAGAAATCGGCGATTTTGACAGTCTGTGCACTTGATGCGCGGCTTCTCGCAGACGCCGCGGACCCACTCATTCGCGCACGCCGGAGCATAGCCGGCTTTCCCTGTTCGGCGGCTCTCAAAGCGGCGTGGATAGACGTCTTCTCGCCCTCGGAAGAGCGAACGAAACAGTGCGATCTTGAGGTCCGGGGAGGAACGGGAGTCGACTGTAGGAGGGTTCTGGCCGGGCATCTGCAATCGCGTCGAATACTCGATTACGAAGGCGCGAGCAGGCGGCGCGCTTTTTCGATTGTCGCGGCCAGATCCGC
>CAYUZM010000268.1:6522-7172 GCA_964449665.1 uncultured Solibacteraceae bacterium | reverse complement strand
CGACAGCAATCTATCGAAAATGTAGCGCCCTCGAGCAACCCCCGACGGCGGTGCTATTACAATCAGGCGTCCAATTGGACGTTCGATACAAGCTACACTTGCGGCCGTTAGGGGTTGTAGCTCGGTAGTGGAAGGTCCCCAGCTATCGATAGGACCACGAGGAACTAGCAGCTCCGCAAATCTATTTTGTGCGGCGCCATGCGGGCACGATGGAGACAGTCCGAGAGCACCTGGAAGGACTGCCACGTCAATAAGCACGTCTGAATAGTACTGATGCTGCAGCGAGCGAGCAAGTTCGCGAACAACTTTTGCATGTTGTTTTCCGAACTCGATCGGGTAGCCTACGATATGTTGCTTGGCAAAGGAGGTGTATGTCGTGCGTCCGTCTGCAAGGTCGTTAAGGGCCTGCCAAAAGGTATCCATCAATTGTCCGTAGCGGAGATTTATGATCGCCTGTTTTACGAGTCTGTACATAAAGTCCAAGAGCTCCCAATCTCGCCGCGTTGTGTGCCCGAACTCGGGAGCCAAGCTGCTTAGCAATGCTGACGTTGCGCGATACTTGAGTTGAATTAGGTCGACCCCGGATTTGTCGAAGTTATCGCGGCCCAAGGCACTTGCGAGATCAGTAAGATCAATTTCCTTGAGCGCAC
>CAYUZM010000268.1:0-6512 GCA_964449665.1 uncultured Solibacteraceae bacterium | reverse complement strand
AGGCGATCCAGCCGATCCTTAGGCCGGCAAGACCAAAAGCCTTGCTCATCACGCATCGTATCAGAAACTGACGCACAATCTCTTGAGCGATGCAGTCTGCGGCTCTCATCGGGGGTGAAAGATAGAATCGATCATAGAGAAATAATCGTTCGCGCCACAGGTCGGCCGCTGCGAGTGCGCTACGTCCCGGTAGACAAAGTATTCCGTGATGGTTTACATATTGCTCCGAAAGGAATTCGTTCAGCCATGGCAGAGGAGTGGTACCTTGAGAGGTGAACGTGGCCCGTGTGTGGACTGGATATCCTACACTAGCGAGAAAGTTCTGGTCACGCCTGATGTAGTCGACCTTATCGGCATCCACCGCACCATTGACGATTGCTTGCAAGAAGGACGTGGCACAGACGCCGTGCGTTAAGTCTCGAATCGTTGAGTGCGAAGTTGCTCGGACGGCGTGAGTTGGATGGTATTCGAATGCGCGATCAATCTCGTCAATGAGTTCCTTGTCACCAGTCAAGCGTTCAGAAAGCACCGTATATTCGAGCGAAGCGACGCCATCTTTGGACGGAATCCAATTAATTGATTCTAGTGCTTCCTCCAGCAAATGCGAGAAAGGCAAATGCCCATAGTCATGCAGGAGTAAAGCATATCCGAGTAAGAGTTGTACTGCTTGATAGTCTGCGTGGGGCAGGTGAAGGAAGTGACGAGGAATTCTTTTATCCTCGTGGAGTACATGAAGCCAAAGCATCCCTACTGTGTACACACCGCGAGCATGGTTCCAGCGGACTTCCTGATCAGCGTTCTTGCCCAGGTAGAAGTGCTTCAGCCCGAGCTGGGAGACGGTTGACATGCGCTCTCGGACGTGAGAGGGTACGGAAACGGCAATGTTCTGGAGGTCGATACTCTTGATCGGTACGGTACATCCGCCCAAGGTGAGGGCGTCCGTCGAAAAAGTCTGTTCGCAAATTAGTTCACGCCCTCTGATCATTTGGTAGCAACTATACAAGAGTCAGTTGTCGCTCGGCCGACGGAAGTACCGGAAGAGATGGTATTGTGTCGTGAAGCGACTTATAGAATTGTTCGAGGAACGGATCAGCTTTGCCATCGAATTGCCAGTACCAGGCTGATGTTCGTGTTGGTTGCGTTGGCATGCTGGGAAAATAGCGCCTCCTGAACCGTTCGAAGGGGGATTCTCGTTGGCTGTCAGCTGGCTTCACATCAATAAGCGGTATGCGAAAGGTGACAGCCCATGAGAATAGGGAGTTGAGCAAATACGGGTCCCATTTGCCACTAAATCCTGTTGCGATGATTGCCGACGTTTGCTTTCCAACGAATTGCCGCAACTGATCTAACACGGGCTGAACTAAACGTTCTTTTGATTCGTACCCGGGAAACGAGAGCTGTAACTCGATTCGCTCGGTGTGGCACGTGGCACAAATGAAGGGTGTAGTCTTCGGGCTGCTCACATTGTGAGTGTCTAATGATCGCTCGACATTGTAGGTGGGGCAACGGCTATTCGCGCAACGGATGTAAAAGACGTCGCCGCGAGCGTTTGTAATAGCGGGTTGGAATTGGCGTTCTGGGGACGCGTAATATTGGATTATCTCTCTATCAGTGTGTAGTGCGATTAATCGGAATCGATCATCGCCGAAATGAGAGTCGGCGGACTGTCGCTGCCTGCCAAGCTCATCAATCGCTAGGGGCAAAAGTGGGTCGTAATTTAGGCTGAGCACGTGACACGCCGCCTCTGATAGGAGGCCTGCAAGGGCAATATGCGCGAAAGAAGGTCCACTTGTGAGCGTCTGTGTTTGCGGGTGTGGTACACCGTGAAGAAACAACCCGAGAAATTTTCGTCCGTTGACAGTCATTCCGTCCATCGCGAGTTCCCGGCAGAATGTATTCCATAAGCTTTTCAAGGCGGGCGCAGCCGTTGCTGCTTGAAAAGTTGAGAAAAACTCAGCTGCGTCACTGCGGCTCGCGTCACCAGACACCATTCGTTCTCCCTGATTGAGAAGAAGTTCTTGAGTCTTTTGTTCAATGGTGGTTGTGTGGATGAGTTCTAGGAGACGGTGGCACATCTCGCCGATTAATGGTACTCTGCCAGACGAAATGCCTGCACCCAGGACAAATAGGGGCTTGCGAGCCTGGCAAACCTCGCGTGAAATGTGATCCCGGAGTTCTTTCATTACGACTTCCGGGCGTTTACTTGATGCCCTTGTCGGCCGAATATTGCGGGGGCGGTCGTTGGTAGTCATCAGTACCTGTCGGCGCATCCATAGGGGCGCCAGAGATTTCATCGCACTATAGCTGGGAATTGCATGTGATGCAAGGGGGGCTTCCTAATTTTAGTGTCGCTAGTATGTGATCTGTCCAGTCCAATTCACACGTGATATGTCCGCTTTTGAAAAAGCGGCGGGGGAAGCTGGGTGGTGGACACTCCTGAGCAGTACCCGCGGCGGAAACGGAGCGGATGATGAAGATGCACGACGTGCTGTTGAAAGCAATGGCGAAGAAGATCACTTGGTGGGAGGCAGTCGAAATCATCGGGGTAATGGAGCGGACGATGCGCCGTTGGCGCGAGCGGTTGGCAATCGGAGGCTATTCGGGACTGGTAGATCGTCGAAAAGCCAGGCCGAGCGATAAGCGAGTGCCTGTGGCGCAAGTGGAAGAAGTGCCGCGGCTGTATACGCGCCGCCCGGACTCCTCAACTTCAATGGTGAATCCTGAACAGGACAACGAACGCATGGCGCGATGGCAACGAGAACTCGGACCGGACAAGAAGCCGTACCTGGATGACTGATCCCGTTGTCGACGACTTAGCGCTCCCCCTACGATTCGCTCGCGGGCACTGGGAGCAGTTGAAGCCATTTCTTTCCGGCGGGCGTCTGCACGCTCACCCCCTGCCTGCGGAGGCTGGTCACTTCGTCGGTTCTGAGCGAGGTGAAGATGATTGTCTGGAACGATGCCGTCCGCGCGAAATCCTTGCCGAGGAACTGCATGAACCGGGTCCGATGCTTCGGGTCAGGATTCTGTTGCAACGGCTCATCCAAGAGTACCAGGCCAGGATGCAGTCTAGTAGAGCGCGTCCCCGCAGCCGCCAGAGCCAAGGCGTACGCCATCGTGAGACGGGAATGATCGCTGGCAGAACCGAGCGACCGCAGGCGGCGCGTGTCCAAGTAGGGGACGTACATCTCATCAAGCGACAAGGATGCAGCCGACGCGGCATTGACCTCGCTGTGCTGAAGCTCAATCAGGTATTTCCGGAGCGCGTCCAGGAATGCGGCCTTGCGTTGCGAGAGGTCAACCGATGACGCCGGTAGCGCGGCCGAGGACTGCGCCGCTGCGATCCAGGCATTGATGTCCGTCTGGAGTTCGTCCATCTCCGCCATTGTTTCGCGGGCGCGGTCGATCTGACGCTCGAGCGACGCGAGTTCTGCGACAATTTTCGCGATCTGCTCGCGCTCGGCTCCCGTTGCTGCCGTTACGCTCGAAAGTGCGCGCTCGGCCTCGCGCAGCTCAACGTCAACCGCCTGCAATGAGGCACGCGTCGTTCGGATGCCGGTGTCGATGGAGTGCGCGTTGCTCACCATCATCTCCCGGTCACGCTTCAAGGACTCGATGTGGACGCTCACGGATTGGGCTGATTGGCTGTTGAGCGCGAACGTGCCAGGGTCAAGATCGCGATGACAGGTCGGGCATTCTATGTGATCGAGCCGTCCGACGCCGGTGTTCTTGAACCGTAAGAGGTCGTTCGCGGACTGGATGCGGTGCTCCAGGCTGTGCAGGAGCTCGTCGGTCTGCTCCTTTTGAATCCGCAGGGTGCTAAGGGACTCGTTGAGGGCATGCCGTCGCTGCTTGAGGCCGATGGTCTTCTGCGAGAGCTCCGTGGGAGCCGAGGTGTTGTGGCGATCGACGCCATCCTTCGCCAGCGACTCGCGCAATCGGGTGACGCGTTGGGTGAGCGAGCTGATGGTCTGCGGGAGATCGACGTTCGCTTCCTTCTTGAACGCCTCGCGAAGGGTGTGGGCGCTCCAGCGCTTTATGATGTCCGCGATGGAACCGTTGCCGGACCAATCGATTGACCAATCCCGCCAGTCGGCGAGGTGGTTCACGCGTTCCGCGATGCTCCGGGCGGCTTCGCGCTGCGCTGCCTGCTGCTGGAGGGTCTGTCGCTGGGCGACGCGCGCATTGATGGCATCCACAGCGCCGAGCAGGTACTCGACCGCGATCTCTTTGATTTCGAGCTGCTGGTACCGACCGATCTGCTGCGCCTGGAGTTCCGTCCATCCTTCCGTCTGGTCGATGTAGAAGGAAGGCACGAGGTTCTCCAGGTACACCTCGGAGAGCGTCCCCTTGAAGGTTGGGACCTTCACGCGTGGCCACCCGAGCCAGGTGAATAGGAAGTGCTGTAATCCTCCCGTTTCGTCCTGCATAGTCTCGCGCCGGGAGAGCAGCTTGCTTTCCCGCACCGGCTCGCCTTCGGCTTCTTCCCGGACCACCACGACGCTCGTATCGCCCTTGATAGCTCTCGTGAGCTGGAGCTTGCGCCCGTCCTCATGGACGATCCCGATCTCGCATTCCGAGGAGAGGACCTCCGAGAAGGCTCCTTCCTGGAGCTGGAGGCGGTCGAGGACTGCTTGCGGGAAGCAGCTCGCGTCGTTGCCGAAGATGCCGAAGATCGGTTCAACGCCGAGGCACCACGCCACGGACTTGACGGCGAGGGACTTCCCGAACGCATTGTCCGCAGATATGACTTGCAGTCCCTTGGAGAGTTCCAGCGTGCCGCCGAACGCCCCGGCGGCGCACTCTCCGCGAACCGCGATGTGCGCAAGCCGGATCATTCTCCCTCCAGCATGCGAACCGTGATCTTGATGCTCGCGAGGTCTTCGATCGTCTGTCGTTCGATCTCGAAGAGGCCGCTGTCGATTGCTGCCGTGTTGATCGCGCTCAGGAGGGCGACGTTCTTGCCTTCGACGAGTTGCGTATCCATCCATTCGAGCGCGCCGCGCGCGACGAGGAATGCGACGACGCTTTCGAACATCTGGTCCCCGAGGAACCCGCGCCGCAGGTCCTGCGTGGTGAAAGTGAGATCTTCGTCCGGTTTGGCCGCGCTCCACGCTCTGATGATCGGTAGAAGCCGGGGCCTGATGGCGATGAACTGCAGGAGCTTGAGCCGTGTCGCGTGGATGCGCCGCCCGATGGGCGGAGCAGGCTTTGCGTGGCGCTCGAACGCCGCCGCGACGACGAAGACCCGATAGTCCAGGTCGTAGATCGCTGACGGGGCGAGACGCTCGATGCGCATCTTGGGCTTCGCATGGCTCTCTTCGAGCAATGCGGAGAGTGTCGCGATGGCGGAGCGGTTAGGCACTCGCGGGAGCCTCCCATGCGATGAGACAGTCACCCATCAACCGCGCTATCTCCCCAGAGCTGATGCTATCGAGCAAGGTCGAACCGAACGTCTGGAAATCGTGTGCGAGCACGTCCTTTGCGATCTGCTCTGCGCGCGCCAACTCGGCATGCGGCTTTGGTGAAGAGATCATCAGATGACGGACTTGCTGGGCAACGCGGAGTCGGTCATCTTCCAGCGCATGATGTAGCGTCGGCAGGCTGCCGTCGAGCTTCTGCTCGAAGGCGAGCGACATGCGCCAGTCCGAGAGGAACTGCTCCCTCATGCCTTCTATTGTGGGCGCTTGGTATGCCGGGCAGATCTTCTTGAGCGCCGCGATCTTCGCTTCGAACGTGGTCGGGTCGGCGATGTTCACCGTCTCGGCCGCGGTCTTCACTTCACGAAGAAGCGTCCCGTGCCGGATGCGGAGGATGCTGTCCTCATCGACGACATAGGCGGACGCGAAGTCCTTCGGCCCCCAGATGACGACTGACGCGGTCGGATCGACGTACTTGCACGCGCTCGCCTTGCGGTACTTCTTCAGGGCCGTGTTTATCGGTCCGACGAGCCGGTGACTCTCGAACCAGTTCACGATGAGCTTGATATTCTTGATCGTCGTTCCTTCGGCAACGATCGTCGCGATTTCCTTGTTCTCTTTATGGACGAGCTTCGTCCCGTTCGTTTCGAGCTCGAAAAGTTTCCGAAGGTCTTCCTTGAATTTATCGACGATGGCATCTACCAAGTCCTTGGGCTTCTTCGCCGGGTCGTACTCCGGCCCGTAGCAGCAGTACGCTTGCTCGCCGTCGTGACTGAGTCCATCGAGACCGCCATCGCCGTGTGGCTTGCGAGGGATCGGCTGGAAGCTCAAGATCACCCGACCGAGCCGGACGCACACCTCTTCCTGGAACGGATCACCCGTTAGCTGAGACAGCGATCGTGAGTATTCCAGGCCAAAGGACATTTGAACCTAATTAAAGATGCTTTATAAGAAGTAGAGTTTATCAGAAATAACGCTCAAGGCAGAACAAATGCGACTGTTTACGTTTCCGCGAAATCGCCTCTAGCCGAACGGGTGCGGCCCCGCGGATGGCGGTTTCATCGTCGCTCGTCATCTTCCTCGTCGTCCTCG
>CAYUZM010000267.1:0-7218 GCA_964449665.1 uncultured Solibacteraceae bacterium | reverse complement strand
ATGAGGCCGGAAGGCATCGGCAATCCCGCGGAGGCCGAACCGCCGAAGGAGTGGAACTGGGACATGTGGCTCGGGCCCGCGCCGATGCGCGCGTTCAATGCCAACCGCTTCGGCGTCGACCCCAAGGCGTTTTCGCACTTCCGCTGGTTCTGGGATTACGCGGGCGGCATGATGACCGACTGGGGCGTGCACTTGCTCGACATTGTGCACATGGCCTACGACGAGCCGATGCCCACGGCGATCACCGCGCTTGGCACCAAGCAGTACATCAAAGACAACCGCGACACGCCCGACACGCTGCAGGTGACCTACGAGTACCCGACGTTCATTGCCACCTACGAAAACCGGCTCGGCAACGAAAATTCGATGATGGGCAAAGGCTACGGGATTCTCTTCCACGGCGACAAAGGGACGCTGTTCGTCGATCGCTCGGGCTACCGGCTGGTTCCCGAAAAGGGCTCGGAGCTGACCGAGTTCGAAGCGAAGTCGAGCAATAACGCCAACGCCGCGCACTGGCAGAACTTTCTGGAATGCATACGCACGCGGCAGCGGCCGGCCTCCGATGTCGAGATCTGCCAGCGCTCGACCACGGCGTGCCTGCTGGGCAACGTGGCGCTGCGTTCGAAGCTGCGGCTGGATTGGGATTCCAAGCGTTGGACGACGCAGCAGCCCGAGGCGCGGCGGTTCCTTTCGAAAGAAGACCGCAAGCCTTGGCGGATTAGCGTGTAGCGGCGGGGCGGGCCAAGCGCGCGGCTGGGCCGGAAGCGGGCTCATCGCCCTGTACGCCACGCAACGCGAATCCCCCACCACGGCCCCACCACTGGTACTTTCAGCGCGCGCCCGCGCCGGTTAAACATTGACTCACTTCAATTTCCTCGCGCATACTGGACGAGCGTTTGGAAAGGATCACTTGATGATGCGAAAGTTCCTTCTGGTTTGCGCGGCCGTGACGGCGATGATGGGCAGCGCGCGGCAGGCCAGCGCCGCCACCGTTCTTGCCTATTCTTTCGAAACCACGCCCCCGGAAGGGCCGGACGGGTTTTTTGGCCTTGGCGCTGCCGTTTCGCAGGAGCCTACGATCGGCGTGACCGAGGGCAGCAACTCGCTGAAATACGTGACCGGCGGCGCCGGATTCGTTGGGGCACGGACGGAAGTACTCATCCCGGCCGAACTGAACGACCCTCCGGGCGTGGTGCGCGTATTGTTCGACCTGACCATTACAGACCTTTACCAGGGCACGTTTGCCAACCTCGGCGTGACCGTCTTCGGCCACGCGCTCAATGCGCCGGGCGGAGCTGAATTTGGACACCAGGTGCAGTTCACCGATCTCTTCGCAATGGCTGCGCTGGCTCCGGGGACGTATCTGGATCAAGAGATCGTTCTCGACCTCTCGGCAGGCCCCTACCGTCCGGGCGAATCTTTCAACGACATCTTCGGCCCCGGCCCAACCGACCTTACCGTGGCCTCGGCGTTTCAGTTCTTCGTGAGTAAGGACTCGGGCATTGGGTTTACCCTTTATCTCGACAATGTTCGCCTCGACGATGGCCTCGACAATCCAGTTCCGGAACCGGCCACGTGGAGCATGTTGGGCCTCGGCGCGGCAATGCTGGTGCTGATGAAGAAGCGCCGAAGCCGCTAGATCCCGTAGTACCCGCATTCCCTAAAAACCGCGTTCGCTGCAAGCCGGTGCCCTGTCGGCGCCCTGCCATTCTCCCGCCCTTGCGCCCGTCAGCCCTCCCCGTTTTCCGCGGGCAGGGCGAAACGTTTGCGCCGGCCTGTGTGTCTACGTGAAGATCGGAGACCTTTCCTTCATGAAGACACTACGGAATCTCGCTTTTTTGCTCTCGTCCTGCGGTCTGCTGCCGGCCGCGCCGGTGACCTGGCATCTCAACAACGTCACATTCACCGATGGCGGCCGGGCGTTTGGCAGCTTCACTTTCGACAGCGCCAACGCGGCCGCGCCGTTTTCGGCGGTGAACGTCCAGACCACGCCGGCGGCGTCCACCACTTCCGCGACCAGCGCCGTGGGAGGCGGCGTCTACATCACGTTGCCGGCCGGATCGCCGGGATTGCCGCTTGCCTTCGTCAGCGCGGGCTCGGGACCGAACATTCGGCGCTTCCAGTTGCTTCCCGCGCAGTCGCCGCTCGGCAGCAGCAACCTTTCCATTCCGCTCGCCGGAACCGAGGGCTTTTGCGACGTTGCCACCTGCACGAATCTGGTGGGCGCGCAAAGCCGTTCCATCGCCTCGGGCCAACTGGTGCGGGCGTCGGCCAACGCGCCGGTGACTTGGTACCTGGCGGCCACCATGGACGACGGCTCGCAAGCGATGGGAACCTTCGAATTTGACACGGCCGCCGGGACCTACTCGAACGTCGACATCGCCCTCACGGGCGGCAGTTCGCTCGCCACCAGCGCGCGGCTGCGGTTCGCGCGCCCGCAGGGCAACAGTCCCACGGCGGCCGTGTTTCAGTCGGACCAGAACGTGCAATCCGGGACGCGCATCTTGGCGATAGAAGTCCCGCTTTCGCTGGCGAATAGCACCAGCCAGGTGCTCACGCCGGGCGCGGGCGGAACCGGTTCCTACCAGGGCGTGTGTCCGGCGGGAACGACGCAGGCTTGCACAATCGCCTTTCCGCAGAATGTGATCTCCGGCACGGTGACGGCTGTCCGGCCCTCTGGCTACACCAAAGTGGTTTCACAGATTGCCGACGGGGCGGGGTGGCAGACGGGCATGATCATCACGAACACCACCGATACCGCCGCGCCCTATGCGGTCACCTTCGCCAAGGACGACGGCACCCCGTTCGATGTGAGCGGCATTGGGACGTTCGCCGCGGGCACGATTCCGGCGGGAGGCAGCGCGTTTCTGGCCTCGTCCAACCCCGCCACGCTCAGCCAGGGCTCGGCTACGGTGACAGGCGCGCACAACCTGGCCATCTCGACCATCTTCACCTCGAAGAACGCCAACGCGGGCGGAGACCAGCAAGGCACGGTTACCGGCGACGCCCAGGGCGCGGTGTCGTTCTCCGTTCCGTTCGACAACACGGCGGGCGCGGTGGGCGGCTTTGCCATCACCAATACGAGCGCGGCTTCGGTGATGGTGCTGGTGGTTGCCTACGATGAAGCGGGCAGGATTCTGCTGGTGGACTCGTCGCTGACGTTGCCCGCGTTCGGACACACGGCATTCAATTTCCAGAACCGTGCGGGATTCTCGACGCTGGTGAACAAGCGCGGCCTGTTGCGCGTATTCGCGATCCATCCCGGCGCAACGCCGCCTTATCCCGGCTTGAACGGGCTGTTGCTGAAGTTCCTGCCCAACGGTTCGTTCACCACGATTGCGGTGACCAACCAGTAGGCGCGGCCGGCGAATGGGGGGGCGGGCCAGTTCGTTTCGCGCGGGCCGGCGGGTTTCACAACCGCCGGGTCGCGCGGCGACGGGCTGGTTCACTGCACAAGGGCCGTTCCTGCGCAGGCGGGCCAGTTCGCACGACAAGGGCCTGTTCCCGCGCCTCCCCGCCGCCGCCCGCCATCATCCCGCTGAAACACGGCGCGCGTAAGCTACGAGTATGCGCGCTTTCGTTCTCCTCGCCCTTGTTTGCTGCGTTTGTGCCATCGGCGTTTATCCCGCCCAAGTCCCGCTTCGGATGAACCAGGTTCAGATTGTGGGCACCCACAACAGCTATCACGCGGGGCTTGCCCCCGGAGAAATGGCGATCCTGCGGCAACGAAATCCGCAGGCCGCCGAATCGCTCGCCTACAGGCATCCCAGCATCGAGTCGCAGCTGGACGCGGGCGTGCGGCAGATCGAACTGGATGTGTTTGGCGACCGCAACGGCGGTCTTTTTGCGAACCCTCTTTATCTGGGGCTGGCGGCCAAGGAAGGCCAGGCCGCTCCGATGCCCGGCGGCTGGGCGCGTGCGATGAAGAGCCCGGGATTCAAGGTGCTCCACGTGAGCGATATCGATTTCCGCAGTCATTGCTGGACGCTGGTGGCGTGCCTCCAAGGTGTTCGCGCCTGGTCGAAGGAGCACCCGCGCCATCTGCCCCTCTGCATTCAGATCGAAAACAAGGAAGGACGCCCGTCGCCGGGACTAGTGACGACCGAACCGTGGACGAAAGCAGCCATGGACGCGCTGGACGCCGAGATCCGTTCGGTGTTTGCGCCGGGCGAGATCGTGACCCCCGACGACGTGCGCGGGAACTTCGAAACATTGGAAGCGGCCGTGTTGCAACAGGGTTGGCCGGCGCTCGATTGGGCGCGCGGCAAGGTTGTGTTTTTGTTGGACCAGGAACGCGTAACGCCGCTTTACACGGAAGGCCACCCGTCGCTGCGGGGCCGCATGATGTTCACCAATGGCAAACCGGGATCACCGGATGCGGCGTTCGTGAAGGTGAACAACGCGGCGTCGAGCGAGATTCCGAAGCTGGTGGGCAAAGGTTATCTGGTGCGCACCATGACCGACGGCGGCGCGAAGGCGGTCCGGGAGGGCGAAACGCGGCGGCGCGACGCGGCCATCGCCAGCGGGGCGCAGATTTTAAGCACCGACTATCCCTTCGACTGGAAAGCGGAGGGTTCGGGATATCGTGTGACGTTGGACGGCGCGACGGTACGCTGCAATCCGGTGAACGCACCGAAGGCGTGCACGGTTCCGGCGCCGCACTAACGGCTGGTTAGCGGTTGGCCGAACCGACGGGGGCCCAAAACTAGCGGTTGGCCGAACCGTCGGGCACCCAATACCAGCGTTCGCCCGAGGGAGCCAGCATCATCACGCCGCGTTCGCCCGCGCGTAGCTGGCCCTGCGGCACCATCACTTTCTGGCGCACCTCTTTCATGCCGGCGGGAATGGCGGCCGGGGGCGGCGGGGGCATCGAACCGGCGGCGACGGGCGCGGGCGGCGCGGCGCCGGCCAGCTCTTCGGCTTTGCGTGCGCGCTCCCATTCGTCCACGGCGAGCACGGTGCGCACCAGTTGTTGCGTCAGTCCGGCTTGCATGAGGTAGGAGAGGCCCTCCACGGTGGTGTCGAACTTCGACGGACGGCGGCGGATCAGCTCCATCAGGAACACTTCGTCGTAGCCGGCATCGGCGAGCTTGACCAGACCTTCGTTGGTGAGCACGGCGCGATCCACGCGCTTGCGCACCACCGGAAGCGGTTCCGGCTCGGGCACCGGCTTCCGCAATGCCGCTTCGCGGGCCGCCAGCGCGCGCTCGCGCTCGGCCAGCATCTGCTCCCGCGCTTCGCGCTCGCGATCCAGATGCGCACGCTCCATCCGGTCGCGCTCGGCACGGTCGCGCGCCTCGATCATGCGGGCGATCTCGCCGGGCACGGGCAGGCCATTGGCCGTCGTGCCGTCGGCGGAATGGGTCACCAGGTGGATGACCGCGGTGGAAGGCGTGGTAACCGGGGCAGGCGGTTCGGGCGAGGCGGTTACGGTCACAGGCGCGGTCGTCCGGCGAACAACGGCGGGCCGGCGAACCGGCGCCCGGCGCATGGAAGCGGCCCGTAGGGGCGACGGTTTGGGGGCGGGTGCGGGCGCAGCCACGGGAGCGGGCTTATGCTCCTCCGGCTTGGCCGCCGGCTTTGCGGCCTCGGGTTTGGGCGATTCGGTTTTGTGAGGCGCCGCTTTCGGCTCCTCCTTCTTCTTGTGCGCATCTTCGCCGGCCGCGAGCGCCGCGCCGGCCCACACGCATAACGCCAGCATCGGCAACCAGAGTCGTGTCGGTTTCGTCATATCGGATCCGTCTTTTGGCTTATCGGACGCCCGCCGCGCTCCGATATGGGAACATGTGAAGCGCTTTTTGACCCACCTCGTCCTATTCCTGCCGCGAGCTTACGGGGACGCCCTACCCGTTGCCATCGTGCACCAGCCTTACCACCACCAACTGACCCAGGCGGGGGGGATCAGTTGCACCGGCTACCAGCCGTCGTTCCAGCTTGCGGGCGGTGCACTGCCCGAAGGGGTGAAGCTTCAGGCGGACGGGCGCATTTTAGGCGAACCCATGCGAATCGAGGCGGGCGCGGCCACGGTACGCGTCGCCACCCCCTGTTCGGAAACCGTGCAGGAGTGGAGTTGGGCCGTGCGGGGCGCCCCGATGCTGTTTGTGGAACCGGCCGAAATCACGCTCGATTCGCGGAACACGGCGGCCACGGCGCTGGTCTCCTCCTCGTGGCAAGGGTTGACCTATTCGATCTCCACCGCCGATGGCCAACCGCTGCCCAGTTGGCTGCGCGTCCGCCCCAAGCGTGGGCGCACGCCGCCGGCGGGTTCGCCCTTAACGGCCGACCAGGTGGCGCTCATTGCCGAACCGTCGCTGGCTCCTCCCGGCGCCGTGGTGGAACTTCTGGTCCACACGTGGCGCGGTAGCGGTCCGGCGGCGCTCCTCGTACGATTCGGTCCTCCAGTGGGCAAGGCCGACTAGCCGCCTTCCCCATTTGGAGCCCCGTGCTAGCGTGAAGAGAGAAGGAATCGAGAAGCCGACGTTCATGGCCGCGCATTCCCTGCAGACTCGACCGGAGACGGTGCTTGCCGCCGTAGGCCTTGCCAGGCGCTATCACTCCGGCTCGACAACGCTCACCATTTTCGAAAATCTGTCCCTGGAGATCGCCCGCGGCGAAACGCTGGCCATCGTCCGCGAATCGGGCGCGGGCAAATCGACGCTGCTCCATCTTCCGGGCGGACTGGACGCCCCCAGCCAAGGCACGGTGCATTGCGCCGGAGCCGACCTCTACGCCATGGACGAAGCCGCGCGCGCCCGGCACCGCAACCGAGTGATGGGATTCGTGTGGCAGCAGCATGCCCTGCTGCCTGAGTTCACGGCCGAAGAAAACGCCGCCATGCCGTTGCTGATCTCCGGCGTTCCGCGCGCCGAAGCGCTGGCGCAAGCGCGCGACCGTCTGCGCGACGTCGGCCTGACGGCGCGCGCCACGCATCGTCCCGGAGAGCTTTCCGGCGGCGAACAGCAGCGCGTCTCGCTCGCCCGCGCCCTGGTCGCCAAGCCGAAGATCCTGCTCGCCGACGAGCCGACCGGCAACCTCGACCTGCGCACGGCGGCCACCGTGATCGACCTCATTTTCGAGCTCCACGCCGCGCATGGGCTGACCAGCGTAATCGTCACGCACAATCTTGAATTCGCGCAACGCTGCGATCGCGTCTTAAAATTAGAAGCAGGAACCGCCGATGTAGGAAGGGGCGCGGTTTCCGCCGCCGGGTCCATTGCG
>CAYUZM010000266.1:0-7220 GCA_964449665.1 uncultured Solibacteraceae bacterium | reverse complement strand
TGATCCACCGGCTGACCTATCGCCGCACCAACCACGACAACATCCACGTCCGCGGTTACAAAGAAGAGGGCACTATCACTACGCCGTTCAACATGACGGTGCTGAACGATCTGGACCGCTTCCACCTAGTGATGGACGCGATCAATCGCCTGCCGCAGACCGGCGACAAGGGAATCTACCTGAAGCAGCAGCTCAAAGAGAAGCTCATCGAGCACAAGCAGTACATCGACAAGCACGGCCAGGACATGCCGGAGATCCGGAATTGGAAGTGGGGCACACCTCAATGAATGCGCAAGAGGTTCTAGACACTGCGCGATGCTGGTCGCCGAGAGCAATCCAACCCTCTACAAGGCCCGGCGCGCCTGGCGGGAGTCGATTGTGACGACGCAAGGTCTCGTTGATTCTTTCAGTGCAAGAATCCCACCGGAATTCACCTGCCCAAAGCGAGCCGAGGTGGACGAAGTGGATGTCGGTGCGCTAGCAAGGCAACGTGGCTCTTGCCGGTGTTGGTGGGGCGCGCGTTTCTTGGCCGCGCGGTGCATCGGCGAGGCAGAAAATTGCGCAGAGGTAGAAGGATAGTGAAGAACCTAATCGTTTTTGATCTTGACGGCACGCTCGCCGATAGCAAATCGTCCCTTGACGGTGAAATGTCGGCATTGCTGCATGACCTTCTCGGTATCGTCAAGGTGGCTGTGATTTCCGGAGGCGGTTGGCCACAGTTCGAAAAGCAACTAATCTCCAATCTTCCACATGACGACCGCCTGCTGAATCTATCTCTTCTTCCTACATGTGGTACACAATTCTTCCAATACGAAGGAGATTGGAAGCAGATCTATTCGGAAGATCTCAGCACGGATGAAAAAGAGAAAATCGTACGTTCGTTGGAGCAGGCGGTCGAAGAAGCGGGCTTCAAGCCGGAACAGGTCTGGGGCGATGTAAGTGAAGACCGGGGTAGCCAAATAACATTTTCCGCATTAGGTCAGCAGGCTCCTTTGGAGAAAAAGGACAAATGGGACGCCGATTTCACCAAGCGGAAGAAAATCAAGGCAATCCTGGACAAGTTGATTCCCGAGTTTTCGGTCCGAATGGGCGGTGCGACATCCATTGACGTCACTAAACCGGGCATCGACAAGGCCTACGGAATTAGAAAGTTACGGGACCGCCTGGGTATTCCATTGAAAGAGATGCTTTTCATAGGCGATGCCCTGTTCGAGGGAGGGAACGACTATCTGGCTGAAGAAGCAGGTGTTGTTTGTATTGCAGTTCGAGGGCCCCGTGAGACTAAGCCGGTTACCGAAGCAATCATCGCGTGTCTAAGTGGGGATCGGCAAGCGCGAGCCTTGGAGTGCAGTTGATGAGTGGGTTCAAGATGCGGCGCATAGGTCGGGTGATGGAACCGTAGCCTGGCAATCCCAAGGAGATCGAAGGTGTTCTGAATCCGGCCGCCATTCGTGGTCCTGATGGTGAACTCTATCTCTTCCCGCGGCTGGTGGCGCGGGGGAATTACTCGTGCATCGGCATCGCACGAGTGCGGTTCAATGATGGCGGCGATCCGGCGGGCGTCGAGCGTCTCGGCATCACGATCGAGCCGGAGGCTGATTATGAACGGCGGGTCGACGGCTCCGGTGGCTGCGAGGACCCTCGGATCACCTTCGTGGAACCGCTCCACCGCTACGTCATGACCTACACGGCCCTTTCGCCAGAAGGCCCACGGATCGCCCTGGCAATATCGGAAGACCTCTTCCACTGGCAGCGCCTGGGGCTCGCGACCTTCGCTCCTCATCACGGCGTCGGGTTCAACGACGTGGATAACAAAGATGCCAGCCTCTTCCCCGTCGCCATTCCTAACCCATCTGGGCAACCGCAACTGGCCGTCCTCCACCGCCCGCTTTTTCCTGGCACTCGTCCGGAGGAAACCGTCTGCCATCCCTCTTGCCGTTGTGTGGATCTCAATAGAGAAAGCATCTGGATTTCCTACTGCCCGATAGCCTTGGACGGCCATAAACCGGATGGCTTCGGCAAATTTACCTCGCATCACCGGTTGGCGACTCCGGTGTCGCCTTGGGAGCGGCTCAAAATCGGCGGCGGTACTCCGCCCGTGCTAACCCGGCATGGCTGGCTGATCATCTACCACGGCGTGAGCGAAATAGCGGAGCCGGGCAATATCCGGCCCCGGCTTCGTTACTCAGCCGGCGCGATGGTGCTCTCGAAGGAGCATCCGCACGTGATCCTCTATCGTTCGGTGGAGCCGCTTTTGACGCCGGATCTTCCGAAAGAACAGCACGGGGCCGTCTCCAACGTCGTGTTTCCCACCGGCATTGACCGGCGCGATGATCTTGGCTCACCGGACCGCATTGACGTTTATTATGGAATGGCCGATAGCTGCATCGGTGTGGCTCGCCTTGACGTGCCGGATTTCCTGCCTCCGGAAGGAGTCGCGGACCAGCCGGAAGCAAAGGTGTAACGCTACGTTCCGTGTTGTTCAGCTCGAGCGCATAGACTCACGGAGAAGTCGGGCGTCAAGGGAATCCGCAACCAAGCGTTTGTCACCGAGTAGATGGTTGCCACCCGAATCCTGAAGTCTCTGTGGCGCCGAGCAGAGTTTAGTGGCCGCGGCGAAACCGTTACTTGCGCTGGTCGAGCTTCAACAATACTTCTGCCAGCTCGTTCACGGCTTGCTCTTCGTCCCGTCGGATTGCCTCACTCCGCGTCAGGGAAGAGAGGTACAAGTGGGTCAACTCGTGGACGATCGTAACTCCATAACATCGAGCATCTGCTGATGAGAAAGCCGGTACTCCGACGCCGCCAACACGCGAATCTCAGCGCTCTTCATTGGCACAGGTTCCGATGTGTGCCCCGGAAACAACAGCAGGTGGGTGTCGAGCGCTGTCAATCTGGAAACGGAACCGAAAAGCATCCGCGCTCGCGTGGCCGCTTCACGGCCATCCGCGTGAAGGTCGGGGCGTCCGACGCCGTTCAAGAAGAGCGTGTCGCCAGAGAACACGCCCACGTTGGGAATGAGATAGCTCACACTCTCGCCGGTGTGCCCCGGAGTCGAAAGTACCTCGATCGAAGTGCCACCTAGCTGCAGTTTGTCGCCGTCGATTACCGGCGTGTGGCTGAATCGAACTCGATCCTGCTTGGGTAGAAGCAACTGTGCGCCACTTACGGAGTCCGCAAGCCTTCGCGACCGGGACAGGTGATCGGCATGGATATGCGTGTCGAGGACATACCGAATCCTCGTGCCGCCAGCCTGCGCGAGCGACAAATACACTTCAGGATCGAGGGATGCGTCAATGACGGCGGCTTCTCCTCCGGAGAGAACCAGGTAAGACAGGCATCCCTTGCCGGTGCGCCGGACCTGGATAATCTCGCCCCCTTCAAACAATCGTGACGCCGTATTCCGCGCCAGGCTCCAGGCCTTCATGCCACCCTGCAGCGATCGCGCGGACAATCCGCGCGCTTCCAAGGCCTCGGCGGCCTTCAAACTCATACGGCCGGAACCGCATACCGTAACGACCGGCTGCTGCCGAGGAAGAGCCAAAGTATCGAGGCCGCTAGCATCGCCCGCCTTCAGAGATTCATACACGTCTGCGTGAATGCTTCCCGGAATCCACCACTGCTCGCGATCCCGCGGCGACCGGATATCCAAAACGGTCACAGGCTTCTGTTGTGCGAGCCACTCTTGCAACTTCGGGACATCAATTTCGTGCGGCATGCACACCTCCCTCGAAAACTTCTATTTGCAGGCCGAGCATCTTCCATTCCGGGAACCCCTGATTCAGCCGTTTGGCTTGGTATCCACGCGCGCGAAGCACTCGCACGGCTTGGTCCGCAAACACGCAGTATGGCCCCCAGCAGTAGGCCACGATCTCCTTTCTCTTGGAGAGTTGCTTGACCCGGTGTTCCAGTTCTTCCAATGGAACCGAGATTGCTCTTTGGATATGTCCGGACCGGTACTCGACCTCCGGGCGGACATCAATGAGTACGAGATCACTTTCCTTCAATCGTCCGCGCAACTCCTCGACGGTAATCGCCTCCAAGGAGTCACGATCCCGCAGGAAGTTCTGAACTACACGCTGGATCTCGGCAATCTCCAGTTCGCCAAACTCTCGTAGCGCGAGCCAAAGCCGCAGCGCTCGATCGTTGGAAATGCGGTAGCGTGCAAACAGACCGTCTTTCCGCACCTCGACAAGCCGCGCGGCACGAAGTATCTGCAAATGCTGTGAGGCGTTTGCGACCGAGAGGCCAGCATGCTCCGCGAGTTCCTCAACGGAACGCTCGCCCTGCGCCAGCACCTCCAGCAATTCGAGGCGGCGGCCGCTGGAGAGCGCCTTACCGATGCGGGCGAACTGCTCGTAGAGTGCGTCTTTGAAGGCACGTTTCGCTTTGGGGTTCATATCATGCGAAGACCCGTATTCAAGGGCGTGGAAAAGCTTCACTCCAATCGCGGGGGGACCTGCCCGTGCGACGGTCAGTCAAATGGCACGCGCCCGGACCTAGCGCAGTAGCCGTAACGCGTTGAAGATCACCAAGAGCGAAACTCCCATGTCGCCGGCAATTGCTGCCCACAGCGAAGCATGGCCAAGGAACGTGAGCACTACAAACACGGCCTTCACCGCGAGAGACAAGACAATGTTGGTGCGGATGATTCCCAGCATTCGCCGGGAATGCTGAATCAGCCACGAGAGCTTCGACAAGTCATCGGACATGAGAGCCACGTCCGCCGCCTCAATGGCCGTATCGCTCCCAGCCGCGCCCATCGCAATCCCGATTGTCGCGCGCCCCATGGCGGGAGCATCGTTGATGCCGTCGCCGATCATCGCGACCGATCCGTACTTCTGGACCAACTCCTCCACGGCCCGAACTTTGTCTTCGGGCAGCAGCTCCGCACGGACTTCGGTGACGCCGGCCTCCTTCGAAATAGCTTCCGCTGTTGCCTGGTTGTCTCCCGTCAACATGACCACGTGCTCAACTCCCGCCTTGCGCATGGCATCGACGGACCTTCGAGACTCCGGGCGAATTCGATCGGCCAGGGCGAGAAATCCGCAGACGTGAGTCTCATTGCCGACGACCACGACGGACCGCCCCGTCTTGGCGAGAGCCTCTAGTTGCTCGTGAACCTCCGGTGTCTCCTCGCCGCGCTCCTCGAGAAAGCGATGTGAGCCGAGCCAGAACTGACGCCCATCAAAGCGGGCCGTGGCGCCCTTCCCGAGCAGAACTCGAAAGTCTTCGGCGGGAGCGAACGATATCCCGCGAGCCTTGGCGTACTCAAGGATCGCGCGAGCCAGCGGGTGATCGCTGTGCGCCTCCATGGCCGCCGCCCGTTCCAACAGTTCTGCCTCGGTGTGGCCGTTCATGCCGACCACCTGAACCACCGATGGTTTGCCTTCGGTAAGTGTGCCGGTCTTGTCCATGGCCACCGCCTTGAGACCGGCGGGCGCTTCCATGTAAGAGCCGCCTTTCACCAGCACGCCGTTGCGGGCCGCTGCAGCCAGCGCGGCTACCACGCTGACCGGAGTGGAGATCACCAGAGCGCATGGGCAGGCAATGACCAACAATACGAGCGCCCGATAAATCCAATCAATAAACGGCTGCTGAAGGACAATCGGCGGAATCAGCAGCACGGCAATCGCCAGCGCCAACACGGCCGGCGTGTAGTAACGCGCGAACCGGTCCACCCATTGTTCGGAAGGCGCTCGATTCTCCTGAGCTTCTCCCACCAGCCGGATGATCTGAGCAAGCGTCGTGTCGGAGCTCGCCTTCGTGGAACGGATCTCAAGCATGCCCTCGCCATTCACCGTTCCAGCGAATACGGCCGAGCCTGGCTCTTTGCCCACCGGCGCGCTCTCGCCCGTGATCGGGGCCTGATTGACGTCACTAACGCCGCGAATCACTTCTCCGTCTAGCGGGATTCTCTCTCCCGGCCTCACCTGGAACGCCGTTCCAACCAGCACCTGATCCGGCGACGTGTCCCGAGTCTGTCCGTTATCGACTACTCGAACGACGGCGGGAGACAGATCCAGCAGTTTTTCCACGGCGCGCCGCGCGCGATGGACGCTCCACGATTCCAGGGTCAGGGAGAGCGAGAAGAGGAACGATACTGTTGCAGCTTCGAACCATTCCCCAATTGCGACGGCCCCGCACACTGCGATCGTCATGAGCAAGTTCATGTCGGGCCGCACGCTACGCAGCGCGAACCAGGCTTTTGGAAGCACGTAGTAGATGCCCGCGAGGATCGCCAGCAGATAGGGGATGCGTGCCTGCCATGGAACTTCGCCGGCCTTGCCCATCCCTTCGGAGCCCAGCACGCCGGACAGCCCACCCGCCTGAGCATAGTGCAAGGCGAACCCCGCCGCCGTGAGCAGGCCGCTCGTCACAGTAAGCGCCAGGCGGCCATTGCGGCTCCACCAAGACGCCTTCTCCGGAGGTGTACCAGCATTCGCGCGCCACTCCTCGGCACGCATGCCGGTCCGGTTCACCGCTGTAATGATGTCGGCGACCGAGCCTCCCCGATCGCCCGGCAGAACCGTCATTACCCCATTCAGAATGTCGAACGTGAGGAACTGATCGCCCCCAACCAGCGGACCGACCTCTCTCTTCAGAATGGCGACCTCTTCGGCGCAATCCATTCCATGAATTTTCAGCGCGGTTCTCTCGGTGCGGTTAGGCATGCGGTTCCTCCCTGCGGCGTCCTTGCCCTGCGAGAAGTAGCGCGGGCAGAACCAGCAGTGTCAACAAGGTTGATGTAACGAGACCGCCGATGACGACCGTTGCCAGCGGTTGCTGGACCTCGCCGCCCGCGCTGGTCGAAAGCGCCATGGGCAAGAATCCGAGGCTGGCCACCGCGGCCGTCATCAATACGGGCCGAAGCCGCCCAAGAGCCCCGGCGCGGATCGCGTCGGTCCAAGGCATTCCATGCATGCGATTCTGATTGATGAACGCCACCATCACGACGCCGTTCAGAACCGCCACGCCGGACACGGCTATGAAGCCGACACCCGCGCTCATCGAGAAGGGCATTCCACGAAGCAGCAGGGAAAGCACTCCGCCGGTGATGGCAAATGGAATTCCGGTAAATACCAGCGCCGCTTCGCTCACCGAATGGAACGTGACCACTAACAGCAGAAAGATCAGCAGAAACGTGAGCGGCACCACAACCATGAGCCGCGCTCGACCGGAATCGAGATGCTCCCACAATCCCCCCCAAACCATCAGAT
>CAYUZM010000265.1:0-7227 GCA_964449665.1 uncultured Solibacteraceae bacterium | reverse complement strand
CAAAATCCGCGACGTTGGCCACGCGGATGATATCGCGGCCTTCCATGCTGTGATGCTCTTGCGTAGTGGCGAGCTTGAAGGTGTCGCCCGTCTTGGCGATTTCCAGTCCAGAGCTGATATACGGCGCGGACACCGTTCGAATCGTTCCAGCGTTGTAGCCGATGCGGTTGCCGATGCGGCCCACGCGCGTGCGCCCGTAGCCGAGAGTCACCGTAATGCTCTCCGGGGCGTGCCCCGGCATGATCCAGATGGGAGCCTGCACACGCCGTCCGGCGTGCTTCAGTTCCACCAGGTCGCCATTGCCCAAGCCCAGCTTCGCGGCCGTCGAGGAACCGATGTAAGCCGCGTTGTCCCACGTAATGCGCGAGATCGGTTTCGGCAATTCCTGCAACCAGCCGTTGTTGGCGTAACGGCCATCCCAGATCGTGCCATCGGGCCGGAAGTTGATTTCCAAACCCGTGCCTGCCTTCGCGGCGGGCAACGCGGCAGCAAGGTCGGCGCGAACCGCAACGGCCTTGGCGGGCAATGCCGAACCGGCAACAACGCCGTCGTGCAGCGCCTTGCGCCAGTTGTCTTCAAACGGCGCCGCCAGCAGATTATTCGTCAGCCAATGCTCCCGAACAATCTGATAGGCGGTCAGCTCGGGCTTGCCGAGCAGCGCCGACATCACCTCAATCGCCGAATGGTTGCCGTAGGGAGGCGGGATGAGGGGCTGGGCGATTGTGGTGCTGCCATCAAAGGCGCGCAAGTCGGTCCACGTCTCCAGCGCGTGCGTCTCGGGCACATGCCACTGGCACATAGCCGCGGTCTCGTCGTCGTAGAGCCCCAGATGAACGCGCATCGGAACTTTCTTCAGCGCGCTCGCGAAGTCCAGGTCGGCGGGAGCGTTGTACACGGGATTGCCGCTGAGAATAATCAGTGACTTCACCGCGCCCGCGTTCATATCGTCAGTCAACTGTTTCAGGCTCTGGAACCCATCGCCCGTGCTGACTTCCACCGCCTCGGTGTAGTTCACCGTTTTGCCCACGTTGCCAAGCGCCGCGTTGATTGCGTGCGCAATCGCATGAACGGCCGGTGGCTGGCAGTCGCCCGCAATCACAACCGAGGCGCCCGAATGCGCCTTAAGATCGGCCGCGACTTTTTTGACCCAATCGGCGGGCACCTTCGTCGTCGCCGCGCCGACCTTCACGCCAAGCTCGGCGGCCAACGCCCGGGCATAGTTTTCCACTTCGGCCGAGGCGAGCGGCAACCGGTGATCGGCAATCGAACCGGTAGCCGTCGGGCACGATTCAATCGCGTAAAGCCGGTTCAGCTTCGGGGCGTCTTCGTGCGCCGCCGGTGTTGTGGCAGGGCTTCCCGTCGCAGGCGCGGCAGCACTGCCAGCCGCAGGCGCGGCATGACCCGCGGCGGCCGGTGGCGCAGTGTGCCCCTCGGCGGCAGGCGCGGCGTGACCCGCGGCGGCAGCCTCATGCGCCGCCTCTTTGAGCAGCTTGCGGCGGCGGCCAAAATCCTTCGAGTAGCGAATCGATCCGGGGCCCTGCGTCAGGAAATCCGAGTCGAGCGCCACCACCACATCGGCGGCCGCAAGGTTGTACTGCACGCTCGCCGCCTGGCCGAATGCAAGTTGCGCGCCGGCACGGGCATTGTCGGTGCCCACCGAATCGTACTGGTGCCACTTCACCTGCGGCATCTCCGCCAGCAGCTTCTTCATCTGCGCGGCAAACGTCGGCGAGGTCGTGTTCTCAGAAAGTATCCGCAGCCCGGCGCCCTTGGTCGTCAGCGCCTCTTCGCGAATCAAACCCATCGCCTGCACGAACGCCGGCCAGGTGGCGATGCGGCCGTTGCGCAGCACCGATTGCGACCGGTCGGGGTCGTACAACATCAACGCCGCGGCCTGCGCAAACGTGTCGGTGCCGCCCAGGCTCGCCGGGTGCATCTCGTTGCCTTCCACCTTGGTCGGACGTCCAAGGTGGCTTTCCACAACGATGCCCTGCGCATACCCGCTCGCGCTCAGCGCCGAGGCGTATTTGAGCGACTTGCCCGGAATGTAGTCTTCCGGCTGGCTCACATAAGGAACAATCTTCTCTTCCGGCTGCTTCGTGCAAGCCGTCAAACCGGCCAGGCCCAATGAGGCGCCCAGCAACTGCAACATGCGGCGCCGCCCCACCGGGTCGGACCACGTTGAGGCGCCGTCCGGAAATTCATTCGAAGCCCATTGCTGAAACAGCGACGTGCCCGACAACTCCTCCAGGCTGCGCCAGAACCGCTTGCCGGTTTGCCCGGCCACGTGGTCGCGCATAACCTCCAGCGCCGCCTGCGGATCCATCGCGACCGGAGCCGGCGCGGGTCGTGCGGCCGTCGGAATCGGGCCGATTTGAACGAGTGGGGAATGCTGTGATGTCGACATCGCGTTTACCGGTGACAAACCGAGCAATCGGTGAGCTTGCGGACCTTATATTCGGCCACAAGTTTCGCGCCCAGGGCCGCTTGATCGCCCTCTGGCTTATATTCCATATTGAACACCTGGTCTTTCGGGCGTATGTACTTCTCCGGTGCACGGTGGCAGTCCAAACACCACTCCATGAGCAGCGTGTTCTCTTTCCAAACCATGGGCATCAGATCCACCCGCCCATGGCAGGTGGCGCAGCCCATTCCCTTGGTGACGTGAATGCTGTGATTGAAATAGACGAAGCCGGGCAGGTCATGCACGCGATTCCATTGAATCGATTTGCCCGTACGCCAGCTCTCGCGTACCGGCTCCAGAATCGGCGCCTCGCTCCAGATCTGTGAGTGGCAGCCCATGCAGGTTTCCGTCGGAGGAATGCCGGCCGACGAGGAAACTTCAACCGAGGTGTGGCAGTAGCGGCAGTCCATCCCCACGCCGCTGACGTGATGCTTGTGCGTGAACATCACCGGCTGATCGCGCGGCACGTTTACGTTGGTCACATAGGAAGTGCGCTCGATATTGTTCACAATACCGCCCAAACCGAGCGCGATGCCGAGACCGGCAATCACGCTGGCCTTGGCAAATGTGTTGGCTCCCGGGCGGAATTTTTGGGAACGGCCGCACCCCCTACCTATAGGCCTGGGTCTTTCTTTGGAAACAGGTCTGTCAGATCGGCCAGCCCCGTGTAAGTCCATTCCCACCAACTTCTTGCAGGGCTTTCACCGAAGTGCAGGGCGCACGCTGCCCGCAGGGTTGCCCAGGCAAGTTGCTAGTATTGCACAGCCTTGAAAATCAGTCTAGTTGTACAGGAAAAATTCTCGCCAGGTTTGCAAGTAAGTCATTGGAATGTTTGACGATAAAATTTCCTGTAAAACAGTAAGGCTACGCGGAGTGCTCCCGTGCCACCTTCTCATTCAGCTCAATTCCGAACCCCGGCCGGTCGGTGATCCGCAAGAATCCTCCGGGCTCAAACACCTCGGGCGGGCTCACCAGTTCGCCCCGCCAAGGCACCTCGCCGTAGCCCAACTCAAGCACCAGGAAGTTCGGCATCGCCGCGCACACCTGCGCCGCCGCCGCGTTCCCCACCGGGCTCGCCGGCCCATGAGGCGCCACCGGCATTCCCGCCGCCTCGCTGATGGCGGCAATCTTGCGCATCTCCAGCAGCCCGCCGCAGTACTTAATGTCGGGCATCGTGATGTCCACCGCGGCGCCCTTTATATAGGGATAGAAGTGCTTCGTCCCGAAGATCGACTCCCCGCCCGCCGTCTTCATGTTGATCTTCCCGTTCAGCTCGGCCAGTCCGGGAATGCCCGGACAGATCTCCTCGAACCAAAACAGCTTCGAAGGCTCCAGCCGCCGTGCCACCTCCAGCCCGTCTGCGACATTGAAGTTCGAATGCCCGTCCACCAGCAAATCGCGCTCGGGCCCGATCGCCTTTCGCACGGCCTCCACGCAAGCGATACCACGATTGGTGTCCTCCGTCCGCCCCGGCTCGGTCTTAGGAAGGCCATCGAAGCTCGCCATCTTGATCGCGTCGAACCCGTCGCGAGCGGCCGCCCCGGCGAGCCGCGCAAAGTCTTCGGGACTGCGGTCCACCGTGGCGCGATTGATGTTCGCGTAGTGGCGAATCGTAGGGTTCCGCTTTCCGCCCAACAACGCCCAAACCGGCAGCCCAACCGCTTTGCCCTGCAAGTCCCACATCGCCTGCTCAACCGCGCCAAACGCAACCGCCCCGTTCCGGCCCTTAGCTTCGGCCGCGCCAATCGCATCGCGACGGTACATCTCGACATCGAACGGCGAGCGTCCCTTGACCTTCTCAAAGAACGCGCCAATCAGATTGAGAACCCCCTCATCGTTCTGCCCGTGCGAAGCGTCGCCCAAACCGGTCAGCCCATTCGAAGCCTTCACACGCAACAAGACCCACCCGCCGCGACGATTCACCTTCACGCGAAACACTTCGAACGATTCAATGGTGACCTGTGGCGCCGCCTTCAAAAACGGAATCGCGAACGGCGCGGCGAAGGAGTTGAGAAGTGTTCGGCGGTTCATGGAGCGTCTCAGATCGTGATGCTATCACCGTTGCTAAACTGCCTTGGGGAAGAGGCCTCGGCATGCCCTTCACACAGAAGACGCTCAACGCATTCGAAATGACTCGCCGCGAGGCAGCATGCGAGATCGCTGCAACTCGGCCAGGGCATCGCGCATTTGTGGGTATCTACCCGCCAAAAACTGACTTAAGCATTCGCCAGTGGCGCATCAAAAGTTCGAAGTCCCAGACGGGCTGGTGCATAAGTTGCCCTACGATGGCGACTTCGTCGACCTCGAGCTCATCAGCGTGGACAGTATAGAGGATGTTGAGCACGTCTTGGCGCGATGGAATGTCGATTCATGGAGATTCGATGCTCCATGGAAGTCGGACTATCCCGGCTAAGCCGGCGCTCACGCCTACCAGTTCGTAATGCTCCCGTCCGGCCGCTTGAAAATCGGAATCGGCTTGTTGAACTTCGTCACCTCGGTGATCAACTTCATCTTGCTCAAATCCACATCCACGCCCAACCCCGGCCGGTTCACCGGATACATCTTGCCATCGCGGTGATCGAAGTGACGCTTCAGGTGAGGAAGCCCCGCCGCAAACAGGTTCGACATCTCCATCACAGCCGGACCGCCAAACGACCCGCACACATGCACCAGCGAAGCCTCCGCAATCGGCCCCGTGAAGTGCGGCACCAGCCCAACATAGTGCGTCTCGCACAACGCCGCCTGCTTCACCAGTTCCGTAATGCCGCCCGAGTTCGGCAGCGTGATGCGGTTATAGTCGATCAACCGCCCTTCGATCAGTTCGTTGATATCCCAACGGTCGCCAAACTGCTCGCCCACCGCGATGGGCACCTTCACCAGCTTCCGCAACTCGCGATACACACCCGGATTCTCGCTGCGCACCAGGTCTTCGCAAAAGAACGGTTCCAACGGTTCCAGCAGCGTCGAAAGTCGCACGGCATCGGCGAAATCGAGCCGCGTGTGATAGTCGATCGCCCACTCGCCGCCTGCCGACTTCACGCCCTCGTTCAGTTCCTTGCAGTGCTCAAACGTACGCTGCACTTCCTTGCGCGAATGGAACACGCCGTTGTCCCCCGGCCCGGTCACGCCCGTTCGATACGCCCGGTAACCCGCCTTGATGCACGCCGCGCCCGCCTCTCGAATCGTCCCCTTATGCGGGAAGCCGGTCGAATAGCACTCCACATACTCGCGCGTCAGTCCGCCCAGCAGCTCATACACCGGAACGTCGAGCGCCTTGCCCTTCAAATCCCACAACGCCAGGTCCAGCGCGCCAATCGCGTGGAGCTTCTCGCGTCCCGGCGGATAGAAGAAGTTGCGGTACATCCACTGCCACAGGTGCTGAATGCGAGAAGGGTCCTCGCCAATCAGCAGCCCCGCGCACTGCTCAATCATCTGCTTCGAGCCGCCTTCGCCAATCCCGGTGATCCCGGCGTCGGTCTCGATCATCACCACGTCCATGTTCTGGTTGAAAATCGGCCGGTTCACCGGCGACTCCCAATACGTGATCTTGGTGATCTTCATCTTCTTGAGCGCGGCATTGGCGCGGCTCAACAGGGTGCCAGAACCGAACAAGGCGGATTGCAGAAGCGAGCGTCTCGAAAGCATGGAGGCAATATACTAGAGTCGAGTTCATCCATGCGAGCGTTTGCCTTCCTGTTCTTGCTGTCTTTGCCCATCGCGGCGGTCGATTTCGTGACCGACGTGCAGCCCCTGCTGCGCAAACGCTGCTCCGGCTGCCACGGCACGGCGATGCAGAACAACGGCTTCCGTGTCGACCACCCGGCCTCGCTCCTCAAGGGCGGCTACTCCGGCAAAGCGATCGAACCGGGCAAGGCCGCCGACTCGCTGCTGGTCAAGCGCGTCACCTCGGACAAGAAGGAGTTTCAAATGCCGCCATCGGGCGCGCGTTTGACGCCCGCCGAGGTAGAGTCGCTCAAATCGTGGATCGCCGACGGCGCAAAGATCCCGTCGAACCTCCTCGCTCAGCCCCTGCCGCGCCGCCAATCCGACCACTGGGCCTTCCAGCCCGTGAAGAAACCCGCCGTGCCCACGGTCGCAAGTGCGAAGTCCCCCATCGACGCCTTTGTCCTCGCTCGCCTGCAAAAGGAAGCCATCGCGCCTTCACCCGAAGCGTCGAAGGCCACTCTGCTCCGCCGCGTTTCGCTCGACCTTACCGGCTTGCCGCCCACCGATACCGAAGCCCGCGAGTTCCTCGCCGACACCCGCCCCGACGCCTACGAACGCCTGGTCGACCGCCTCCTCGCCTCGCCCCACTACGGCGAACGCTGGGCCCGCCACTGGCTCGATCTCGCCCACTACGCCGACTCCGACGGCTATGAAAAGGACCTCAGCCGCCCCTACGCCTGGCAGTATCGCGATTGGGTCATCCGCGCCCTGAACGCCAACATGCCGTTCGACCGCTTCACCGTCGAACAACTCGCCGGCGACCTGCTGCCCGACGCCACCACCTCTACGCAAATCGCCACCGGCTTCCTGCGCCAGGTGCTCACCAACCGCGAAGCGGGCGTCGACCGCAACGAAGCCCGTTTCGAACAACTGGTGAACCGCACCAATACCGTATCCACTACATGGCTCGGCCTCACCACCGGCCGCGCGCAGTGCCACGACCCCAAGTACGATCCCATCTCGCAGAAGGATTACTATCAGCTCCTCCCCTTCTTCGACCCATCGGACGACGAGATCAACGGCCCGCCCGTTCCCGC
>CAYUZM010000264.1:0-7237 GCA_964449665.1 uncultured Solibacteraceae bacterium | reverse complement strand
CAAAGGTTCCTGGCGCCGAGGGCATTGCCCAGCCGGTCGGCGCGCACCAGCGGCGTGAATCCTTCGCCGAGGCTCACGACGCTCTCCGGCATGCCAACGGGCAGCACGGGCGCATAGCGCCACATTGACGCGGGCGATCCCGCGAGCCATTCACGGCTCCAGTTGTCGCGCGCCTTGTCGAGATCGTAGCGAACCAGCAACGGGCCGCCGCATTCGCAAAGGTTGTGCGCCAGTCCTGCTTCGTGGCGCTTCTTGCAGAGACTGCATTCGAGGTGAGAGAGGGTGGTCATCTGTGAGCATGACCATGATAGCGGAGAGGGCGGCGAGAACTCGCCTAGTGGCCCTTGACGCCGTGAAATCGGACATGACAAGGTGAGGCGTGCGCAAGGTTCTCGTTTGGTTAGCGTGGCGGCTGATTCCGGGCGTGGGATTTGTGTTGACGCTCCTGCTGGTTCAGGACCTACGGCGAGTATACGCAATTCCACTGGATTGGTTTTTCGATGCCGCTTGGCCGTACATTCGAATCTTCTATACTCCGCCGCCAGCAAATTCTGTCGTCCATGGACCAATGCCACTGCCGACGGTGATCATTCTGTGGATTTGGTTCATCGCGGTTCCTTTTCTAGCGGGAGCTTGCACTGGAAGTCTGGCCAGGCGCGTCCTCAAACCGTAGATTTCCCTGCACGCTTCCCTGCCCTGGCGCGTCAAAGAGGTTAGTGCGGATTTTGGCAATTTTGGCCGTGTGCCTGCCCCTGATGGCCGGCGAGATCGTCGTATTGCGTACCGGAGCGGAGATGGCGGCCGAACGGGTGGAGCGTGACGGCGGGCTGTTGCGGGTGCATACGGCGACGGGCGTGATTGAGTTGCGCGAGGCCGATGTGGCCGAGTGTGTTCGTGACGACCGGCCGGTGGCGATGGCTACGGCGCGGATGGAGGCGGTCGAACAAAAGGCGCCGGTGCAGAAGCACCCGCGTGTGTTGATCGACGAGGCAGCCGAACGCTATGGACTACCGTCCGCACTATTGCACAGCGTGGCGCGCACCGAATCCGACTATTCGACCACGGCGGTATCGCACAAGGGCGCAATCGGCGTGATGCAGTTGATGCCGGGCACGGCGGCACAACTGAACGCCGACCCGACCGACCCCGCGCAAAATATCGACGCCGGAGCGCGGCACCTGCGTGACCTGCTCGTGCAATACAACGGAGCTACGTTCAAGGCGCTGGCAGCCTACAACGCCGGCCCCGGAGCCGTGCAGAAATACGGCGGCATTCCGCCTTACAGCGAGACCCGAAATTACGTCGAAAGAGTGGTGAGCGGATACTACCGGCTGTCGGGAGAGAAACCGGCAAAGCTGGACTGAGCGTCATTTCGTTCGCAGCCAGCTCTCCTTTTTCCACAATTGTTCCAGCGCGGTTGCCGGGCGTTCCGGCTCCTGCAATGCCAATTCCCACGAGCCATAGCCGGGGTTGGGAATCATGATCCAGTCGCGGCCCCAGCGGGCGGCGTGGGGCGCTACGATCTCGCGGCGCTTTTCGACCGACGTTCGCACTCCGGCGAGGAAGTCGCCCAGGTCGTCACCCACCAACATGAGCACGCGATACCTCTGTGTCACGTACTTGCGGCGAGAGGTCTTCTCACTGGCCCATTCCGGCTTTTCACCGCGCAAGAGAACCGTATCCACGGAATCGCTCAAGGGAAATCCAAGAGCTTTCAGGTTCCGGCGGGTGGGCTCTTCGGCATTGGCGTCGCGGTTGGAGACGTAGAAGACGCTGACTTTCTTTGATGCGGCGTACTTGCAAAACTCGGCCGCGCCGGGAATCTCGCGGGCGGCAGCTTCGGACACCCATTGGTCCCACATCGCGGGTTCGAAGCCGGTCTTGCCGGTAACCTGACGCGCTTGGCCTGGTGAGTTGTCGAGCACCGTTTCGTCAATGTCGAGAATGATGGCAGGCGGCAATTTAGCGAAAGGCTTCGCCTGCTCCAGAGCAGCGGAGGAGTTTTTATTTTTGAGCGCCTGGTCCAGTGAGAGGCGCGCGGCGCGAAAGGCTTGTTGGGCGGATGCGGACCATTCGACGGAGGTTTGAACCCAAAGCGTCGGGATCAGCTTTTCGTGGGCGTCGGGAAGGGTTTGAGAGAACGCGACAGCGGAAACAATCAGGAGGGTAGCGGGCAGCCTCATGTCCACAAGATTACCAGCAGGTGGCGGGCGCAAAAACAACAGCGGGGGTGCAGATTGCTCTGCCCCCCCGCTGTGTGTGATGGGTAATGGACTAGGAGCCCTGGTTGGAGGCTTCCGTCATCACGCTCGAGATCTTCGAGAAGATCGTGCTGATGCTGGTGGCCACGCTGGGCATGATGGCGCCCGCGGCGACGGCGACGAAACCGGCCATCAACGCGTATTCAATGAGGTCCTGACCACGGGTGTCTTTCCAGATCTGGAGTCTCAGGGCAAAATTCGTGAGCTTCTTCATGTTGTGTTCTCTCCTCAACCGGCAGTACGGCTTGTATTTCTTAAGATTTATGCTTCACCCCAGCACGAGTTCACGATGAAATCGCAAATGGGGAGGAAGGGGGCGCAAATTCCTCCACGCCCCCTCGGGTTTCCACGTTTGAACTAGGAGCCCTGGTTCGACGCTTCCGTCATCACGCTCGAGATCTTCGAGAAGATCGTGCTGATGCTGGTCGCCACGCTGGGCATAATCGCGCCGGCGGCAACGGCGACGAAGCCGGCCATCAAGGCGTATTCAATGAGGTCCTGACCACGGGTGTCTTTCCAGATCCGCAGCTTCCAAACCAGGTTGGCAAAGTTTTTCATGACTCTTTATCTCCTCTCCCTGCAAAGGGGCTTGTGTCTTGCTGAGTCAAAAGTACCATCCAGGGGGGTGCCGACAAATCAGGAAGAACGCTTAGTCGCCTGGCCAATATCCACTGACGGGATACCCTATAACAGGCGTCTATGGAGTAGCTCTGAGCCCGTCTGGGCCTTACGCCACTAGTCCTCACGTGGGACGAAACAGTAGGCATCGCCTTTGGCCAGCGGGTCGATTTCGACTTGGCTTGCGTCACGATGGTCCACTATCTCCAATGCGTAGTACACGATGTCGGAACCGTACGGAAAGCACCGTACGCGAACAGGATTGGGCGAGCGGCGGCTAAACTCAATGAGTTCTTCAGTTGGCCGCGCACGCTCCTGGTACTGTCCCAGCTTCTTCATCCACAAATAGCCACAGTTGTGGAGGATCATAGCGGCGGCAACACCCGCTAGTACTACTTTCCTATCGGTCAGACGCGGCAAACACTGAACGAGTGCCGCGCCAACTACCAGCGCAAGTCCGGCGCTCGCCCAGTAGGTGTGGCGGCTGGGGACGCGCGGCATGTAGGTGAGGAACACGTACGGAAGGAATGTAAAGATAATCCATACTCCCGAAAGGGCTAACACCCGGCGGAACTCAACGGACCGGCTCCCCAGGCCAACCGCCACGGCAAGCGCGCCCCAAAACCAGAAGAGCCGGGCGACACTCACCGCTATCGTCTTGAAAAAAGGCGCCGAGAGGCTGAATGTGCCGTCATTGAAGTGGAGGTGGGTTTGTTTCGCTAAGAAGATGGAGTACGTATAGAGCAAGGTCAGCACGGCCAAAAGGGCGACGGGTCCAATCCAGCGACGCCACGAGGCCTTCTCCACAATGGCGAAGAGAACGAGTAGACCTGGCACCACGACGCCGGACTCCTTGGAAAGGAGCGCCAGGAGAAACGCCAAGACTACGGCAACAAGCCATCCCGCCCCCCCGCCGCGGAGCCACCGTAGCCAAAGCGCCAGGCAGGCGGTCCCGAAGAAGAAGACCAACAGTTCGGGCATCGCCGATATCCAGACAACGGCTTCCTGATGGCCCTCGTACACGGCGAAAAACAGAGCCGCGGCCGCGGCCACGGCTCGGCCGATCGGGGTCCAGGCGCCCAGAAGGAAGACGAGGAGGCAGTTCGCTACGTGAACGAGGAGGCAGAAGGCCGCCAAGGGGAAAACGTTTGGGCCGAAGAGCCGGTCAATGACCCAGGTTACCCACAGCGAGGTGGCGCGGCAGCGGTAAAGTGCATCAGCGAAAAGGGTTTGCTGGCCCTCCCAGGTGCCATACTTCCGGGCGAGCCCGATTTGGAGGTAGTCGTCACTGATCAAGGGAAGCTGAAAGAACGGCAGGTAGGCCAGCAGGCAAAGCGCGGCGGCCGCCAACGCAACCCTTGCCGTCGAAGGTTCCCATATGCTGATTTCGCGCAATCTCACCCGTTGGGAACAGATATTAGCATCTTTTCAGAATAAGGGCGTCCTCGATGGGATCGTGGTAGTAGCGTGGCCGTCGTCCGGCGGCCTGGAAGCCCAGTTTCGAGTAAAGGCGGCGGGCTGGCTCATTCGATTCGCGAACCTCAAGAAACCACTGGCCCGGAAAGGACGCGACCGCATGTTCCAGCAGCCGCGCGCCGATCCCTTGTTCGCGCCAATCCAAATCGACGGCGAGATTGAGGACTTCGAACTCGTTGCCGGTAAGGTTGCGGGCCGCAAGGAACCCCACGGCGGTCCCACCGAGTTCGGCGACCCAAGTGAGTCCCGGCGGGTAGCCGGCCAGATCCCATTGCGCGGCGTCGGGCGAGGATCGCTGGATGGCCTGTAGGGCGGCGTGGTCGGCGGTCGAGATCAGCCGGATGCGCAATGGGTTCGTTTCGTAACGCCGCCAAAGGGCGCGTTGCTTCTGGCCCAGCGGCCCCCAACCGAAGTCACGGCGGGCGACGAGAGCGGCCTTGCGGGCGAGTCGCTCCCGGCTGGGGGAGTCACGGAGCAAAAGGGCAACCGAATGTGCGAATTCCGCCGGGGTTTCGGCGATGGAGACGCTCTCACCGTTCTCCAACCCGAGCCCGCCGACGCCGGATGGGGTCGATACGATGGCGCGGCCCGACGACATGGCTTCGAGGGCTTTCAGATTCGTGCCCGCCGAGAACAGGGTCGGGATGACAACAAGGTTCGCCTCCTTATAGAGCGGTCCGACGTCGGCGACGAACTCGTGGAGAGTAAGGCTGGGCGCTTCGGGCATCCGGTTCTGGCCTGTGAACGCGGCCCAATGGCGGCGCGCGTCGGGCCCGGCGACGACGGAAAGGTGCGCGCCCGGACAGGCAGCAATCACCTGCGGCCAGACCTCGCGCCAAAGGAATTGGAATGCGGCGGCATTGGGAAAATGGCGAAGCGAACCCACGAACAGAACCCGCTGGCCGGGCGTTTCCGGTTCAAACGAAAACCGTTCCAGGTCAACCCCGTTGGCGATGACCTCGCAGGTCCGTCCGGTCAGGCCGGCGTCTTTCTCCGACATGGCAACCACATGCGGGAAGCGGCGCAACGCGCGGCGCTCGAACCGCCGCCAGCGCCACCAGTTCCACCAGGAAGGCAGCGTGCGGTTTCGGTCGTGGATCTGTTGGTAAAGATCGAAGGTGATGTCGTGCTCGACGAGTATGTCGCCACGAAAGGAGGCCAGTTGCGTATATTCCACCTGAACCGGAGCGCCCGGATTGCCGGCCCGAAAGCGGGCCAACTCGCGTTCCATCGCCGGCGATTGGTATTCGCGCGTCTCCGCGGGCGCAAGAGTTGACCAGCGCGGCTCCCGATAGTGCGGCTTCGGAACGTAAGTGATTCGGTGGCAGATGGCGGTGAGCGGACCGGGCGCGGGATCCTCGCCCTGTTCCAGAAAGCAGAACAGGTGAATGTCGAACTCGACCGACGCCTCGCGGAGCAGACTATGCATACGCACGGCGCCACCATGGGCCAGCGGCCACGGCTTATAGGGCGTGAGCACGGCGACAGGAGAGCGTGCGGCCGAAGCGCGGCGGCCATTGACGATTTGAACCGTATCCGGAGCGAATGTCCGATCGTGGGGCATGGGCCACCATCGCGGGCGGAGGCGGGCACGGTCCAGCGGCATGCCGGAAAGGAAGAGGAAGCCCGTGATGAAGTCGAACAGCCGCAGGTGGAGGCGTTCCAGTTGCGGGTTGTAGGCGAGGATCTTCGACGGCGCGAGCAGAAAGGCGATCTGGCGCAGCGGTTCGCCTTCCGGCCCCGAGCCAAAAAGCACGGGAGCCATTCCAATGCGCTTGCCCCGGAGCGTGCGGCGAAGGCGGGCGAACATCTCGAATGGCGGGCCGGTCTCGACTCGCAGCGAACAGCGTCCGGGAATCGCCTCCCGGCTGACGATGACGTGCCGGTATTGCGGCAGCAGCTTTTCGACTTCGGCCTGCATGCGTTCGCAGAGCTCGGCCGGGCCGCTCCAGAAGGAAACGACGATGGGATCGGGATCGAATCCCAACGCGAGGAAGATCCTCCGCCGCAACTGCTTCAGCATGGCTTTCATGACAGGCTGGGGGGCCTGTCCAGGTGCGGGCGCGAAGTTGCCTTCAGAACGCACCATGCAAGCAGGGGCATTATGGAAACGGTAGCGCAAACAGGGACGAAGCCGTGGCTATCCACCATGCGGCCGACCAGTGGCGAGAGCACCGTCTGCATCAATCCGTAGGCCATGGTCAGTGCGGAGATGCTGGTGGCGGCGCTGTTCACGCCAAAGTAGTCAATGGGCAGCGAGTAGGTGTTGACGCTGAAGGCGACGGTCCAAAAGAAGCTCCAGCAGATGACGGCGGTGGCGAGCATGTTGGTGGGCACAAGTGGCGCAAGTCCGGTCGCCAAGAGCGCGACGGCGGCCAATCCCGCGGCGCGTAGCCGCGATTGCACCAGCGAACGCCCCGAACGCGCAAAGCGATAGGAGAGCGAACCACCGGCGAGTCCGCCGAGCGCGGCGAACAGCGGCGGAATCCAGGCGAACTGCAGATTGGCTTCCTGTTGCGTGAGGCCGCGCGCCTTCACCAGGAAGACCGTGGTCCAGTTCATCCACAAGCTATAGACGGTCATGGAGAGGATGTTCGATACGATCAGGCCCCACAGACGGATGTCTCGGGCGAGGATGGCAAAGCTGGTGGCTTGGCCGCGACCTTCGACATGCGCGCGGGGCACGGTCCGGGCGGTGGCGATCCAGAGTGGAATCCAAAGGAACCCAACCAGTCCAGCGGCAACGAACGCCATACGCCAGCCATAGCGGACGTAGAGACCGCTGGCGAGCAACGGCGCGGCGACCATACCGATGCTGATGCCGATTTGCCCGAAAGCCGAGCCCAACGCACGTTCCCCCGGAGCGAGGTAGAGTGCGCCCG